>NZ_JBMIRS010000095.1:0-13809 GCF_049198005.1 Paracidovorax sp. MALMAid1276
GCGGCTACAGCCGCTGAACAGGTTCGGACGCTGGGGAGTATTTCAGCAGCCTGCTAGAGGCTGTTTGGGTTCAGGCTTTCAATAAAGTCCTTGCCCGTCGTCTCGGGATGTGGACCCAGGAACAGGGGGCTGTACACGCGCACTTCGGCGTTTAGGCTGCAGGGTTTTTAATGGCGGTGCCTGTCCAACTTTGTGTAGGCAGCTTCAGCCCGTTGGCAATGAGTTGCTTCTTCGCCTGCTTGGAGGCCTGTTTGAGAGCGTCTTCCACCCGGTCTTGCGTGGGTGCGGCGGGCTTGCTGGCGGTGCGCTCTACCGCCCGAGTTGTTGAAGATTCAGCCATTTGTCCGGGTCCTCTACATAGGTGCGGTGTGCAGTGCCGCGTGCGATGGATGTTAGCGCGCCGGTGGCGTTATTCAGAACGCGCCAGCGGTCTGCCAAGGGTAAATACAGGGCAAACAGGTTGTGCAGGCTGCGCTGAAAGCGGCGGGCAATATCGTCGGGCGGGATGTTGTGCCCACCCAGCTTCACGCGCAGCGCAACGCGCTGTGTGGCCAGCTCTGCGCTGGGCAAGGCCACGTAATAGATGTGCACTTTGTAGCCCTGTGCTTTGCAGCGGGCCAGAAACAGCGCGAAGGTGCGGCTGGAGAGCGTGGATTCAAACGCAAAGCTGACCTTGGCGGCAGCCAGGGTGCGCAGGCGCTGCAGCATGATGCGCCCCGCCTCAAATGCCACGGTCTCGGGCGCATAGGCCGAGAGGCCTGCGGCGATCTGGTCGGCGTTCACAAACTCCAGAATGCCCAGGGCGTCTTTGAGCAAATAGGGCGCTGCCGTGGATTTGCCCGCGCCGTTGGGCCCGGCAATCACCACCACGGTGGGCTGTTTGGGCTTCGGTGGTGGCCTGGTGGCGCGGGCGGGCATGTTTACTTGCCCCAGCTGTCCTTCAACCCCACCGCCAGGTTAAACACCGGCTTCTCTGCCTTGTGGTCCATACGATCCGCCACAAAGTACCCATGCCGCTCAAACTGAAACTTGTCATCCGGCTTGGCATTGGCCAGTGACGGCTCCACGATGGCGGTCACCACCTTCAGGCTGTTCGGGTTCAGGCTTTCGATGAAGTCCTTGCCGCCCGCGTCGGGGTGGGCGTCCAGGAACAGGCGGTCGTACATGCGCACTTCGGCGTTCACGCCGTCGGCCACGCCCACCCAGGTGATGGCGGCTTTCACCTTCACGCTGTCGGCGCCGGGGGTGCCGCTCTTGGTGTCAGGCACCACGGTGGCCAGCACTTCGGTGATGACTCCGTCGGCGTCTTTGGTGCAGCCGGTGCATTCGATGACGTAGCCGCCCTTCAGGCGCACCTTGTTGCCGGGGAAGAGCCGCTTGTAGCCCTTGGGGGGCACTTCTTCAAAGTCTTCGCGTTCGATCCAGACTTCTTTGCCGATGGTGAAGTGGCGGATCGGCGACTCTGTTCCCTCGGGTGGGTGGGGCAGGGCGGGCAGGCTGCAGGGCTCCAGGTGGCCTGCGCCCATCACGTCGTCCCAGTTGGTGAGAACCAGCTTGACGGGGTTGAGCACGGCCATGCCGCGGTGGGCCTTCAGTTCCAGGTCTTCGCGCAGGCAGCCTTCCAGGGTGCTGTAGTCGATCCAGCTGTCGGATTTGGTCACGCCGATGCGTTCGGCAAACACCTGCAGCGATTCGGGCGTGTAGCCACGGCGGCGCAGGCCCACGATGGTGGGCATGCGAGGGTCGTCCCAGCCGCTGACCTTGTGGTCGTACACCAGTTGGGCGAGCTTGCGCTTGCTGGTGATGACGTAGGTGAGGTTCAGGCGCGCAAATTCGTACTGGCGGGGGGGCGGGCTGGCCAGCAGGCCGCCTTCGGTCAGGCGCTCCAGCAGCCAGTCGTAGAAGGGGCGCTGGTCTTCAAACTCCAGCGTGCACAGGCTGTGGGTGATCTGCTCCAGCGCGTCCTCGATGGGGTGCGCGTAGGTGTACATGGGGTAGATGCACCAGGTGTCGCCCGTGTTGTGGTGCGTGGCGCGGCGGATGCGGTAGATGGCCGGGTCGCGCATGTTGATGTTGGGGCTGGCCATGTCGATCTTGGCGCGCAGCACCATCGATCCGTCTTCGTGCATGCCGGCCTTCATCTCGCGGAAGATGCGCAGGTTCTCCTCGGGCGTGCGGCTGCGGAAGGGGCTGTCCACGCCGGGCTTGCTGAAGTCGCCACGGTTGGCACGCATCTGCTCGGTGGTCTGCTCGTCCACATAGGCGTGGCCGGCTTCGATCAGGTATTCCGCGGCGCGGTACATGAAGCCGAAGTAGTCGCTGGCCTGGTAGGGCGCGGCGCTGCCGGGCGCCTGGCCGAGCTGGGCCCAGTCAAAACCGAGCCATTTCACGGCGTCGATGATGCTGTTGACGTATTCGGTGTCTTCCTTTTCGGGGTTGGTGTCATCAAAGCGCAGGTGGCACACGCCGCCGTAGTCGCGCGCCAGGCCAAAGTTGATGCAGATGCTCTTGGCGTGGCCGATGTGCAGGTAGCCGTTGGGCTCGGGCGGGAAGCGGGTGCGGATCTTGGCGGGATCGGGCTCGCCCTGGGCGTGGTGGGCGGCGTCGCCGGGGGTGCCCGCCCAGCGGCGGGTGGCGTAGGTGCCTTGCTCCAGGTCTTTTTCGATGATCTGGCGCAAAAAGTTGCTGGGTTTGTTGGTTTCCGAGCCCGCCAAAGCGGCGTCGGCGGGGGTATTTGCAGGGGGATTGGCGGAGGAGGGCGTGCTCATCCGGTCATTTTAGGCGGGGGTTTCGTGATGCTTTACGCAGTGAAACAAGTGCGTGTACGTCCAGACACAACATAAAGACACTTTTCTGCCATCCTTTCTCCTACTTGGCGCGTTATGTGCCGGTGGGGCAGATCGAATTGGCTGGCTGCTCTCGCTCAAACAGGAGATTTCCATGACGAAAAACCGTTCAATTGCTGCCGTGGCCGCGTCGGCTGGCGTGGCGCTGGCCCTGCTGGCTGGTGCTGGTGCCGCCCAAGCCCGCGACGTGAACTGGTCCATTGGCGTTGGCGTGCCTGGTGTGGTGGTGGGGGCCAGCAATGGCGGCTTCTATGCGCCGCCCCCCGTGTATGTGGCGCCGCGCCCCATCTACTACACGCCT
Organism: Paracidovorax sp. MALMAid1276; assembly: GCF_049198005.1. Taxonomy (NCBI): domain Bacteria; kingdom Pseudomonadati; phylum Pseudomonadota; class Betaproteobacteria; order Burkholderiales; family Comamonadaceae; genus Paracidovorax; species Paracidovorax sp. MALMAid1276. Next base: position 3,148 of record NZ_JBMIRS010000095.1, read on the forward strand.
CCGCCACCGGTGTATTACGCGCCCCCCCGGCCCATTTATTACGCACCTCCGGCTTACTACGCTCCTCCCCCGGTGGTGTACTACGGCCATGGTCACCACCACGGGCATGGTCACAGGGGGCGTGGCCATGACCGGCATGACCGGCACGATAGACACGATAGGCACTACCGCTAGTCTGCCAATCGGTATTCTTTTGTAAGCATCCTCTTGGGCGCGAGTCGCTCACAGGCAGCGTCTTTGCACAGGCTGCCTTTTATAGCGGCCCTTCGGGGCCGCTTTTCTTTTGTGCAGTGCAGGGCGCGCGGGCCTGCGCCGCATAATCCCGCACTCTGGCCTGCCGGCGTGGCAGGCGCCATGTTTTGGAGACTGTGCCTGTGCCCTCTAAGAAAAACGTTTTTGTCCTCAATGGCCCCAACCTGAATCTGCTGGGCACGCGCGAACCCGCCGTGTATGGCGCGCAAACGCTGGCCGATGTGGAAAAGCTCTGCGCCAGCGCGTGCGATCGCCACGGCTTTGCGTTGCGCTTTCACCAAAGCAACCACGAAGGCGCGCTGGTGGACTGGATCCATGAAGCCGGCCGCCTGCATGCGGCGGGCGAGCTGGCGGGTGTGGTGATCAACGCCGGGGCCTACACCCACACCAGCATTGCGCTGCACGACGCCACCAAGGGTACGGGCATCACCTTGATCGAGCTGCACATCAGCAACGTGCATGCGCGCGAGGCCTATCGCCACCATTCATACATGGCGGCCGCCGCCAAGGCGGTGATGTGCGGCTTTGGCGTCCTGGGATACGGCCTGGCGATCGACGGGCTGGCGCAGCTGCTGGCTCAGCAGCCTGCGGCCTGATAGCGGGGCGCGGGGGATTCCACGGCCATGGCCCCGCAGCCCCTGCAGGTTTCTGAAGACGAGGTGGAAATCACCGCCATGCGCGCCCAGGGCGCGGGTGGGCAGAACGTCAACAAGGTCTCCAGCGCCGTCCACCTGCGTTTCGATGTGGCCGCCTCGTCGCTGCCCGAGGGGGTGAAGGAGCGCCTGCTGGCCCTGCGGGACACCCGCATCACGCAGGACGGCGTGGTGGTCATCAAGGCCCAGCAGTACCGCAGCCAGGAGCAGAACCGCGCCGACGCGCTCGCGCGGCTCCATGCGCTGGTCAACACGGTGGCCGTGCCGCCCCGGGTGCGGCGGGCCACCAAGCCCACCTATGGGTCGCAGCAGCGACGGCTGCAGGGCAAAGCCCAGCGGGGCGAAACCAAGGCGCTGCGGGGGCGGGTGCGCGACGGGTCTTGATGGCTGAGTGGAGCATCGAAAGGGTTTGATTGGCATCGTCCATAGAACAATCTGTCTGCCCCGCAGGGCTTGGTGCGGGCGTCCGTCCGGCCTACAGTGAGGGCATTCACGGATGAAACTGCCATGACTGCTGTTGCCCACGCCCATTCCCCCACGGTTCCTGCCCTGTTTGTCTCGCACGGCGCGCCATTGTTTGCGCTGGATGCGGGCACGACCGGGCCCGCGCTCACGCAGTGGGGCCAGAGCCTGAAGGCGCAGCACCCCGGCCTGCGCGGCGTGGTGATCATGTCGCCGCACTGGATGGCGCGCTCGGTGCAGGTGATGACCGGCCCGCAGCCCGCCACCTGGCACGACTTTGGCGGGTTTCCGCCCGCGCTGTATGCGCTGCAGTACCCCGCCCCGGGCGCGCCCACGCTGGCGAACGAAGTGCTGGGCCTGCTGCAGGCGGCCGGTATGGCGGCCCAGGGCGATGCCGCCCGCCCGTTTGACCATGGCGCCTGGGTGCCGCTGATGCACTTGTTCCCCAAGGCCGATGTGCCCGTGGTGCAGGTGGCCCTGCCCGTGGGCGCGGGCCCGGCGGAGGTGTATGCGCTGGGCGCTGCCTTGCGCAGCCTGCGCAGCCAGGGCGTGCTGGTGATGGGCTCGGGCAGCATGACGCACAACCTGGGCGAATTCTTTGGCGGCGAGCGCGCGCCCGCGCCGTATGTGCTGGAGTTCAGCCGGTGGATCGAAGACGCGCTGGCGCGGGGCGACATGGCCGCGCTGCTCAACTACCGCAGCCAGGCGCCCCACGCCCACCGCGCGCACCCCACCGAAGACCACTTTCTGCCCATCTTCTTTGCGCTGGGTGCGGCGGGCGACGACCTGCACGCAAACTACTTGAGCCGCGAGGTGATGTACAGCATGCTGTCGATGGATGCGTTTGCGCTGGAGCCGGTGCACTGATCCCGGCGTCCAGGTTTTTCATCAAAACAGCCTTTGGCGCTTGTCTATGCTCAATTTACCGCTCACATTTTTGCAGCGTCCTGCTGCGGCCACCGCGCCCCGCCCCTGGCTGTTGGTGCTGATGCACGGCGTGGGCAGCAACGAGCAGGATCTGTTCGGCCTGGCGCCGCAGATTCCCGAACGCTTTCATGTGCTGAGCCTTCGCGCGCCGTTTCGCATGGGGCCGGGCTCGCACGCGTGGTTCGACTTCTCCATCGATCCCCAGGGCGAGCGCAGCATCAACGAAGCGCAAGAGGCGCAAAGCCGTGCCCTGGTGGCCCAGACGGTCGCGTCTGCCAGCGAGCAGCTGGGCATTCCGCCAGAGCGTGTGGTGGTGGGCGGGTTCAGCCAGGGCGGCATCATGGCGCTGTCGCTGCTGCTGACCCGGCCCGAGCTGATGCAGGCGTGCATGGTGTGGCACAGCCGCCTGCTCACCCAGGTGGTGCCGCTCATGGCCCCGAGCGACGCTCTGCGTGGCAAGCAGTTGTGGCTGAGCCATGGCACCCAGGACAATGTCATCCCCTTGGCCAACGCCCAGGCCATTGCGCACCATATGGCGCCCTTGCCCGTCACGGTCACCTACCGCGAGTTCCCCGGTGCGCATGAGATTCGCCCGGCGGAGCTGGCCGCCACGGTGGCCTGGCTCGAATCGCTGGCCACCACGCCTGCCGCGTTCTGAAAAAATGGCCGCGCCGACGGGGAGGGGCGGGGAACACCCGGCCCTGCAGCCTGTCGGACCAGGGTTGCCCCTGTTGAAAAGGAAAACCCATGCCCGATCGCGACACCACTGAATTCCGCCACAGAGCCGATGCGGCCACCCCAGCGGCATGGGGCGTGGCAGCGGTGCTGCTGGTGGGTCTGGCCGCCGCCGCAGCGCTGTGGTGGTTTTGGCTGCGTGCGCCGCAGCCCGCAGCCGTTCCGGCCGTGGCCACGGCCCAGGCCCCCGCCGCGCCCGGAGCATCCGCCGCTGCGCCGCCGCCCCAGGCCCCGGCCTCGGGGCCGCAGAATCTGGTGGATTCGCTGGCGCCGGCCGATGCGGCGCTGCCCGCGTTGGCCGATTCCGACGCCCGCGTGGCCGCACTGCTGGCCGAGCTGCTCGGGCGCGACAAGGTGGGCGCCTTTCTGGTGACGGACGGCTTTGTGCGCCGGGTGGTGGCCACCGTGGACAACCTGGGCCGCGCGCAGGCCCCGGCACGGCTGTGGCCCGTGCAGCCCGCCGCCCCGCGCTTTCTGGTGGAGGTGGATGGCGATGCACCCACCGCCATTGCGGCCGCCAACACCGCCCGCTACAGCGCCTTGCTGGCGTTTGCCGAGGCCGTTCCGCTGGACGCCGCGGTGGCACTCTATGCGCGGCTGTATCCGCTGTTCCAGCAGGCCTACGAAGAGCTGGGCTATCCGCGCAGCTACTTCAATGACCGCCTGGTGGCCGTGCTCGGCCACCTGTTGCTGGCGCCCGAGCCGCAGCTGCCGCCTCAGGTGCAGCGCGTGCCGGTGAACACCGCGCTGCCCGACCCGCGCCCGTGGGTGCGCTACGAGTTCACAGACCCCGCGCTGCAGTCGCTCTCCAGCGGCCAGAAGATTCTGGTGCGCATGGGTCTGGCCAATGAGGTGCGCGCCAAGGCGCTCATCCGCGATCTGCGCAAGCGGGTGGCCACCAGCGAGCTGCGGGTGCCTCAAAGATAGAGACAGGCGCGCCGCCGATGTCTCGGGTGCGCCGGGTGCGTCGGGTGACGGGCCTTGGCCACGGCCGCGGCTTCAGCTGCGTGCCTGTGGCAGCGGCAGCGCCGTCTTGTAGCGCACCTGCTTGAGCGCAAAGCTCGAGCGGATCTTCTCCAGCCCCGGGATCGGCGTCAGCTGCTCCAGGATGAACCGCTCCAGCGCCGCGATGTCGGGCAGCGCCACGCGGATGAGATAGTCGGAATCGCCGCTCATCAGATAGCACTCCATCACCTCGTCGTGCTCGGCGATGCGCCGCTCGAAGTCGGCCAGCGCCTCCTTGCTCTGCGTCTTCAGGCTGATGCTGATGAACACGTTGAGCCCCAGGCCCAGCGCCGCCGCGTTGGCCAGCGCCACATAGCGGGCGATCACCCCGGCGGATTCGAGCGCCTTGACCCGCGCCAGGCAGGGCGAGGGCGACAGGTGAACGCGGCGCGCCAGCTCCACGTTGGACAGCGAGCCATCGGCCTGCAGCTCGGCCAGAATGCGCAGATCGGTTGTATCAAGCTTCATGTGCTGCAAGGTATTGTTTGTGCGGCATATTGTGCTTTTGAATGCGCCAAACCCGCGCGTTTCGGCATCACATTTTTGCCCAACCCTTCTACAGTGTGCTCCCATGAACGCCCCACTGCCCACCCACCTGCTCAGCCCCCAGGACACCCTGGCCGACATCGACCCGCAAGAGACCGCCGAATGGCGTGACGCCTTCCTGGCCCTGGTGGCCACCGAAGGCCCCGAGCGCGCGCGGTTTGTGCTGCAGGAGCTGGTACGCTTGGCGCGCACCCAGCGCGTGGGCTGGCAGCCGCAGCTCAACACGCCGTATGTGAACACCGTGGCGGCCCAGGCGCAGCCTGCGTTCCCGGGCGATCTGGCCATTGAGGAGCGGCTCGCGTCGCTGATGCGCTGGAACGCGCTGGCCATGGTGGTGCGGGCGAATCAAGCGTATGGCGAACTGGGCGGCCACATCGCCAGCTACGCCAGTGCGGCCGATCTGTTCGAGAGCGGCTTCAACCACTTCTTCCGCGCGCGGGAGGGGCTGGGCGAGGGGCAGCACCGGGGCGACCTGGTGTTCTTCCAGCCGCACAGTGCCCCCGGCGTGTATGCCCGGGCGTTCCTCGAAGGGCATCTCACCGAGCAGGATTTGATGCACTACCGGCAGGAAATCGTCGCGCCCGGCGCAGGCGCGCAGGGCCTGTCCAGCTACCCGCACCCCTGGCTGATGCCCGACTTCTGGCAGTTCCCTACCGGCTCCATGGGCATCGGCCCCATCAGCAGCATCTACCACGCGCGCTTCATGCGCTACCTCACGCACCGCAACCTGCTCAACTGTGCCGGGCGCAAGGTGTGGGGCGTGTTTGGCGACGGCGAGATGGACGAGCCCGAATCCATGAGCGCCCTCACCCTGGCCGCGCGCGAAGGCCTCGATAACCTGGTCTGGGTGGTCAACTGCAACCTGCAGCGACTGGACGGCCCGGTGCGTGGCAACGGCCGCATCATCGACGAGCTGGAGCGCCTGTTTGCCGGCGCGGGCTGGAACGTGGTCAAGCTGGTGTGGGGCAGCGACTGGGACGGCCTGTTCGCCCGCGACCTGACCGGCGCGCTGGTGCGCACGCTGGAGGGCACGGTGGACGGCCAGATGCAGACCTTCGCCGCCAAGGACGGCCGTTTCAACCGCGACAACTTCTTCGGCCAGAGCCCCGAGCTGGCCGCGCTGGCCCAGGGCATGACGGACGAGCAGATCGACCGCCTGAAGCGCGGCGGGCACGACCTGGTGAAGATCCACGCCGCCTACGCTGCCGCTGCTGCCCACAAGGGCCAGCCCACGGTGATCCTGGCCCACACCAAAAAGGGCTATGGCATGGGCACGGCCGGCCAGGGCAAGATGACCACGCACAGCCAGAAGAAGCTGGACGAGACGGACCTGATCGAATTCCGCAACCGCTTCAACCTGCCGCTCACCGACGAGCAGGCCACCAGCCTCGCCTTTTACAAGCCCGCTGAAGACAGCGCCGAAATGCAGTACCTGCGCAGCCACCGCCAGGCGCTGGGCGGCTATCTGCCGCGCCGCGACACCACCTGCGAAGTGCTGCCCGTGCCGGCCATCGAGAGCTATGCGCAGTTTGCGCTGCAGGCCGCTGGCAAGGAGATGAGCACCACCATGGCCTTTGTGCGCATGTTGGGCACGTTGCTCAAGGATGCCACATTGGGCCCGCGCATCGTGCCCATCGTGGCCGACGAGGCGCGCACCTTTGGCATGGCCAATTTGTTCAAGCAGGTGGGCATCTACAGCAGCGTGGGCCAGCGCTATGCGCCCGAAGATATCGGCTCGGTGCTGAGCTACCGCGAGGCGCTCGACGGGCAAATCCTCGAAGAAGGCATCAGCGAAGCGGGCGCCATTGCGAGCTGGACAGCCGCAGCGACGAGCTACAGCGTGCACGGCCTGGCCATGCTGCCGTTCTACATCTACTACTCCATGTTTGGCTTCCAGCGCGTGGGCGACGCCATTTGGGCAGCTGCCGACCAGCGCGCGCGCGGCTTTTTGCTGGGCGCCACCTCGGGCCGCACCACGCTGGGCGGCGAAGGGCTGCAGCACCAGGACGGCACCAGCCATTTGGTCGCGGCCACCATCCCCAACTGCAAGGCCTACGACCCGGCCTACGCCGGCGAGATGGCCGTGATCATCGACGCCGGCATGCGCGAGATGGTGACCGAGCAGCGCGACGTCTTCTACTACGTCACGCTGATGAACGAGAACTACGCCCAGCCCGACCTGCCCGCTGGCGCTGCCGAAGGTGTGCTGCGCGGATGCTATGTTTTCAATAGCTACAAAGGCATGTCAGATAAGCGCTCAGGCCTTGTTTCAACAGAATCTGTCACGCTGATGGGCTCGGGAGCGATCCTGACGGAAGTGGTGAAGGCCGCCGAGCAGCTCGCCAGCGAAGGCATCGACGTGACCGTGCTCAGCGTGACCAGCTGGAGCGAGCTGGCCCGCGACGGCGTGGCGTGCGAGCAGCGCGCCTTGGCGGGTGATGCAGAACCAGGTTTTGAGCCGGGCACCCCCTGGCTTGCAGCCCAGCTGGCCGCCACAAGCGGTCCCGTTGTGGCTGCGACAGACTATGTGCGTGCGGTGCCCGAGACGGTGCGCGCTTTCGTTCCCGACGGGCGCAGGTACATCACCCTGGGCACCGATGGCTTTGGCCGCAGCGACACGCGGGCAGCCCTGCGCCAGTTCTTTGGCGTGGACGCCGCCAGCGTGGCAAACGCCGCGCGGCATGCCTTGCGCGGAAGCTGAGCGGGCGCTGCACCCCGCCTGAACCGGTGGTGCCGATGCCGGGCGGCGAGGGTCGTGTGGCGTGGGACTGCTGGAAAACGCTGATGCGCCAGCGGTTGCCGCGCCTGTGGCATGGTTTCACAATGTCGTAACAACGCATGACATGAGGGCGCCATGGCAGACATCCGCTGGGAGCACACCCCGCCAACCACCTGGACGGCAATGACCGACGGCCAACCCATCTGCTCGGTGAAGCGCAAGGACATCGGCGGGTGGACGGCGGCTTGGACCGACGAGCGCCTGTGGCCCGCGCCCCCACATTTGCCCAAGGCCCAGCCGCAGCCCATGCGGTTCTTCAGCAGTCTGGAAGAAGCGAAACTGGCGGTGGAGCAGGCGCTGTCGGCGTAGCGACGTCGAAGGCGTGTGCGCGACGTGCCTTCCTCTATGTGGGGGCGGCATGCACCCTTGAACTGTTCACGTCGTGTCTGGAGCGTCGTGCCTGCCGAAGCGCCGTGCAAGGCTTCGACAAGCTCAGCCCGAACGGATGTTCAAGGTTTACGTGCCAGCAACGCGCAGAACCGTTCCATGTCCACATTGCCGCCGCTGATCAGCACGCCCACCTTCTTTCCTTTCAGCTCGGCCGCACGTGCCCTTGCTGCAGCAAAACCCAGGCAGCCCGTGGGCTCCACCACCAGCTTCATGCGCGTGGCAAAAAAGCGCATCGCGTCCACCAGCTGATCGTCGGTCACGGTGAGGATGTCGTCCACATTGCGCTGAATGATGGGGAAGGTGATCTGGCCCAGATGCTGGGTTTGCGCTCCGTCGGCAATGGTTTTGGGTGTGTCGATGTGCACGATGGACCCGCTGCGTAACGACTGTTGCCCGTCGTTGCCCGCCTCGGGCTCCACGCCGTAGAGCTTGCAGTGGGGGGACAGCGCGCGTGTGGCCAGGGCCGAGCCCGACAACAGCCCGCCGCCGCCCAGGCAGACGAAGAATGCGTCGAGCTCGCCCACTTCCTCGAACAGTTCCTTGGCCGCCGTGCCCTGGCCGGCCAGCACATCGGCATGGTCGTAGGGAGGGATCAGGGTCAGGCCGTTGCGCTCGGCCAGGTCGCGGGTGATCTGTTCGCGGTCTTGCGTGTAGCGGTCGTAGAACACCACGTTGGCGCCATAGCCCTGCGTGGCCGCCACCTTGGCGGCTGGCGCGTCCTGCGGCATGACGATGGTGGCGGGCATGCCCAGCTCGCGCGCGGCCAGCGCAATGCCCTGGGCATGGTTGCCCGACGAGAACGCGATCACCCCGGCCTTGCGCTGGGCGGCGTCGAATTGGGCCAGCGCGTTGTAGGCCCCGCGAAACTTGAACGCGCCCATGCGCTGCAGGTTCTCGCATTTGAAGAAGACCTGGGCGCCCAGCTCGGCATCGGCGGTGCGCGAGGTGATCACGGGCGTGCGGTGGGCCACGCCCGCAATGCGGCCGGCAGCGGCCACGACGTCGTCGTAGGTGGGAAGGGGCGGGAGCGTGGGCGATGGCGTCATGGGCGGTGAGGGTGTCTGGAAGGAGCGTCAATGCATGGCGATGGGCCGCTGGAAGAACGCATCCAGCACCGGCATCAGCACCGGGAATTCTTGCGCAAACCGCGTGCGGTTCACAAAGTAGGCCTCGCAGGCCACCGCAAAAAATTCCGACGGCGCGGTGGCGCCATAGCCATCCAGCCACGGGCGCTCTGCGCCAAAGCGGTCCGCCATGACCACGCGTTCGCGGAACTGCTCGTAGGCCGGCTCCCAGGCCGCCCACCAGGCTTCATACGCTGCGCGGCCGGTGCGTGTTCCCATGAAGCCCGCAGGCAGCGGCGGGCAGCCGTTGGGCTGGCCGTTCTTCATGTCCAGCTTGTGCACAAACTCGTGCACCACCACGTTGTGGCCGCGCGCGGTGTTTTCGGCGGCGTTGGCCACGTGTTCCCAGCTCAGCATCACGGGGCCGCGCTCCATCGCCTCGCCCAGCAGCACCTGGGTGTGCTCGTGCACCACACCGGCTTCGTCCACCGTCTGGCGGCGGGCCACGGCTTCGCCGGGGTGCAGCACGATGGTCACGAAATCGTCGTACCAGCCCAGCGCCTTGGCCGGGTCGCCAAAGTGCAGCAGCGGCAGGCAGGCCTGGGCGGCAATGTCGATGGCCATGGCATCGGTCACTGCCAAACCGTGGGCGCCGTGGAATTCCTTTTGATCGAGAAAAAGCGCGCTCAACACGCGCAGCTTGGCCTGTTCGTGCAGGGAGAGCGCGGCCAGGAACGGGTAGCGCTGCAGCGTCTGCAGCCACAGCGTGGCGGAAATGTCGGGCACGGGGGCGACCGTGGCGCGCACGCGGCTCCAGAGCCGGTTCAAGAGAGGTGGCATGGTGGGCAGGGGCGGGGATGCAGGTTGCGCAACACCCGGAGTTCAAGACCCCTGCTACGTGGGGGCCAGGGGCACGCGTTCCAAGCCCGCGGCAGACAAACGCAGTGTTTCCAGGCGCGGGGGCAATGCGGCGGCATCCCAGTCGCTGAGCACCACGCGCTGCAGGCTGGGCGCCAGCACATGGCTGGCGGGCCGGTGCGTGTGGCCGTGGATCAGCGTCTTGGCTGCCGACGCCTGCAGCCAGGCGATGGCGGCGGGGTGGTCTACATCGGCGTAGGTTGCGCCCGACTGTTTTTTGGCCTCGCTCTCCTGGCGGATGCCCCGGGCCTGCGCGCGCCGCGCCGCAAGCGGCTGGGCCAGAAACTGCTGCTGCCATGCGCTGCTGCGCGCCAGCAGCCTGAAACGCTGGTAGTCCACATCGTCCAGGCACAGCAGATCGCCATGGCTCAGCAGGTAGCGCTCGCCCGCAAAGATCAGCACCGTGGGGTCGTGCAGCCCGGTGATGGCACAGTGGTGCAAAAACGCGTCACCCGCCAGAAAGTCGCGGTTGCCGTGCATGAAGAACACCGGCAGGCGCTGCGCGGCGTCTCGCAGCGCGCTGCAGGCCTGGGCTTCAAAGCTGCCGGGCTCCTGCAGCACGTCGTCGCCCACCCACACCTCGAACAGGTCGCCCAGGATGAAAAGGGCGTCGGCCTGCGTGGTGGCCAGGTATTGCTGCCAAGCGGCCACGGTGGCGGGTTCAGCGGCCTGCAGGTGCAGGTCCGAAATGAATTCGACCGTGCGCCAGTGCGAAGGAGCGGCAAGCTCCTCGAACCGGGGCACGGTCGGGGTCATGGATTTGCTTTGTCAAGAAGCACTTCGGGCACAACGCTTTGAGCGCTGCGCACGAAACCGGCATGGCCAAGGCCAGCGGCCGCCGCGCAAGGGTCGCCCCGCCGCGCTGGCGGCGTCCCCCTTCCCGAATTGCGCAGCAATTCGCGAAGGGGGAAGGCGCGAAGCGACTCAGGGG
>NZ_JBMIRS010000171.1:0-26012 GCF_049198005.1 Paracidovorax sp. MALMAid1276
ACCCTGGGCTTGTCGGTAGCACCACGCGATCCTCGGCTTTCGCGCGTTTCGCTTCGATGCCTTCTACCGCGCAGACTCCCAGGAAGCGTCAAACACTGCACTCGCTACTTTGCGTAGACGAGATCCCGCAATCCCAGCGACAGCTGGGGCACATAGGTGATGACCAGTAGGCAGGCCATGATGACCAGCACAAACGGCAACAGGTGCCCCACGATGCGGTCGAGCGATATGCGCGCCACGGTGCAGGCGGCAAACAGGTTCACGCCGAAGGGCGGGGTGATCATGCCCATCGCCAGGTTCACCACCATGATGAGGCCGAAGTGCACCGGGTCCACGCCAAAGTGCAGGGCCACCGGCGCGAGGATGGGCGCCAGCACGATGATGGCGGCGCTGGTTTCGATGAACATGCCGATCACGAACAGGGCGGCGTTCACGCCCAGCAGGAACAGCGTGGGCGACTGCAGCACTGCTTCGAGCCAGCGGCCGATGGCGTCGGGCACACCGGCGCGCGTGATGAGGAAGGCGAACAGCCCGGCGTTGGCGATGATGAACATGATCACTGCCGACGAGATGGCCGACTTGCGCAAAATGGCGAGCAGGTCCTTGATCTTGATCTCGCGGTAGATCACCACGCCCACGACGAGGGCGTAGAACACCGCAACGGCCGAGGCCTCGGTGGGCGTGAAGATGCCGCCATAGATGCCGCCCAGGATGATGACCGGCATCAGCAGCGCCCAGCCCGCCTGCAGCGTGGCGCGGCCCAGGGGCATGCGGCCGTCGCCGTCCTGCTTGCCCCAGCCCTTCCACTTGCAAAAGGCCCACACGAACAGCATCAGCGATCCCGCAATCAGGATGCCCGGCCCGAAGCCCGCGATGAACAGCTCGCCAATCGACACCTCGGCGCTCACGCCATACAGGATGAGGGGAATGGAGGGTGGAATCACCACGCCCAGCTCGGCACTGGTGGCCTGCAGGGCGGCGGCGTAGCTGGTGGGGTAGCCGTGCTTGATGAGCGCGGGAATCAGGATGGCGCCGATGGCAAACGTGGTGGCCACCGAAGAGCCCGACACGGCCGCGAAGATCATGCAGGTGAGCACGCAGGTCATGGGCAGGCCGCCCTGCACGCCACCCACGATGCTCTTGGCAAACTCCACCAGGCGGCGCGAGATGCCGCCGGACTCCATCAGGTTGCCCGCCAGAATGAAGAATGGAATGGCGGCCAGGGGAAACTTGTTGATCGAGCCGAACATCTCCTTCACGGAGATCAGCATGTTGGCGTTGGCCATCTGGATGCCCAGCACCGAGGCCAGGCCGATGGACACGGCCACGGAGACGGTGAGTGCAAAGCACAGCACCATGGTGGTGATCATCACGGGGGTCATTGCGCGTTCTCCAGCTCCAGGCGCTGCGGGTCCATCAGGTTGCCCAGGATTCCGATGGCGCTGAAGACACCGCCCACCGGCATGGCGACATAGGCCCAGAACATCGACACGGATTCCAGACCGGCCATCGACTGCACGCCGCCGCGCTTGGCATAGTCCCAGCCGAACCACACGATCACGCCAATCAGGGCGAGCGCGGCCAGCGCCACCACATAGTCCAGCACACGCCGAACGCGCGGCGGGCTCCAGCGGTAGAGCACGTCCACACTGACCATCGCACCCTGGCGAAAGGCGGCGGGAATGGCGAGGAACACCATCCAGATCAGGCTGAAGCGGATCAGCACCTCGGTCCACTCGGCGGGCTGCTCCAGCACAAAGCGCGTGATGATTTGAAACATGCCCAGCGTGGCGGCCACGGCCAGCATGGCGCACGCGCCCAGCAGGGCGGCCAGCGTGGTCCAGCGTTCAAACAACAGGAAGAAATTTTTCATGGGGTGAGCACAGCCGGCAACGACGACGCAGATATCACTGCCAACAGAAATAAAAGGAAAAAACGCCCGCAGCGCTTATTCTGCGGGCGTTTTGTGCTACTAAAAATATAGTAATCGGGCTGTCATCCGTGCTTATTTCACGGCGCGGATCTTGTCCAGCGTGGCCTTGCCGAACTGTTTCTCGAATTCGGCATTCACCGGGGCCAGCGCGGCCACGAACTTGGCCTTGTCGGGGTTGTCCACCACGGTCATGCCCTTGGCGCGCAGGTCGGCCACACCCTTGGCGTCGTCCTCGTCCACACGGGCGCGGTTGGCCTTGGTGCCTTCCTTGGCGGCGTCGATGAAGGCCTGCTTGTCAGCGGCAGAGAGCTTGTCGAATGCGCCCTTGTTCATCACGAAGATGGCGGGCGAATACACGTGGCCCGTCAGCGTGAGGTGCTTTTGCACCTGGTCGAACTTGGCCGAGATGATCACGGGCAGCGGGTTCTCCTGGCCATCCACCGTGCCTTGCTGCAGGGCGGTGAACACTTCAGGGAAGGCCATGGGCGTGGTGATGATGCCAAAGCCCTTGTACGCGGCGATGTGCACGGGGTTCTCCATCGTGCGCATCTTCAGGCCCTTCAAGTCGTCGGGCGTGTTCACCGAACGCTTGCTGTTGGTCATGTGGCGGAAACCGTTCTCGGCCCAGGCCAGGGCCTTGAAGCCCTTGCTGTCGAACTTGGTCAGCATCTCCTGGCCGATGGGGCCGTCCAGGACGGCGCGGGCGTGGGCCTTGTCGCGGAACAGGAAAGGCACGTCGAAGATGCGCGCCTCGGGCACGAAGTTGGGCACGGGGCCGGTGGAGCTGAACGCCAGCTCTTGCGTGCCCAGCTGCACGGCTTCAATGGATTCGCGCTCGCCGCCCAGGGCGCCGTTGTAGAAGGTCTGCACCTTGTAGCGGCCGCCGGTGCGGGCCTCGACTTCCTTGGCAAACGTGTCGATGGCAACGCCTTGGTGGGAGTTCTGCGCCGTCGAGATGCTGATGCGCATGGTGGTTTGCGCTGCGGCGGTGGCCACAAAGCCGAGCGCGAGGCCCAGGCTGACGACGAGTTTGGTCAGTTGCATGCTGCTGTCTCCTGTTGGAATGGGGCGGGGCGCCACCGCACGGTGTGCCCGGGGAAAGATAACGGCACATCGTGCCAGTCGCCAGGAAATTATGGAGGGGTGCCCACCGCCGGGGCATCGGGGTTTGTGCTGGTAAGCGTGCTTACTAAAAGCGGGGCGTCAGCTTAGTGTCATGCTGAGTGCAGGGGGGCGGGAGCCGGCTCGCAAGCGGATGGGGGATCGCCATGCCAGGCCCCCGGACCGAAGCCACATGCCAAGGGCCCCGCGCTGGCGGTAACCAGCCGGGGCCTTGTCAATTTGTGCGCTCCGGTAAGAGCGCCTTGATGGAAGAAGTATGCGCCGCTCAGCTCAGATGAATTTGCTGTTTTCTCTTTGATTTGGGTAGTTGGCAGAATAATTTTCTGCAGATTGATGATTGTGTGAATAATCACGCTCATGGACCGACTGGACAGAAAAATACTCGCCGTGTTGCAGGGCAACGCCCGCGCCAGCCTGCAGGAGATCGGGCACGCCGTGGGCCTGAGCCCCTCGCCCTGCTGGGGCCGCATCAAGAAGATGGAGGAGGCCGGCGTCATCCAGGGCTACACGGTGCGCATCAACCCGCAAGCGCTGGACCTGGCAGACACCGTGCTGGTGCAGGTCACGCTCGACAGCCATTCGGACAACACGCTCGAAAAATTTGGCGAGACGCTGGCCAGCATTCCCGAAGTGATCGAGGCGCACCTGGTGTCGGGCGACTACGACTACCTGCTGCGCATCGTCGTCAAGGACACGCGCGACTACGAGCGCCTGCTGCGGGAGAAGCTCTACAAGATCAAGGGCATTCGCCACAGCCGCTCCAGCTTTGTGCTGCGCACGCTGAAGAAGGCGGACCTGCCTTTGGGATGAGAATTTCAAGCAAAAATGGCCTCCAGCGCTTGATGGATAAGCGCTGGAAGCTATTGAATCAATAGCAAAATTGGATGGGCTTGCGGCACGGGCCGCCTGGGGAGACCCCACATGAACCTGCGTTTTGTCGAAGCTTTCTATTGGGTGGCTTCTCTCAAGAGCGTCACGCGCGCGGCCGAAAAACTGTTCCTCACGCAGTCGGCCATGTCCAGCCGCATTTCTGCGCTGGAGGAGGAACTGGGCGTGCTGTTGCTCGACCGGCGCGACAAACATTTCAAGCTCACCGTGGCGGGCACGCGGTTTCTCACCTACGCCAAGCGCATGCTGGAGCTGCAGCGCCAGCTCAAGGCCGAGATGGGGTCGGGCGGCCCGCTGGAGGTGTCGATGCGCGTGGGCGCGATTGAATCGGTGCTGCACTCGTGGCTGATTCCGTGGGTGGAGCAACTGCGCAAGGACAACCCGCTGCTGGAGCTGGAGCTGACGGTGGAACCCACGCCGGTGCTGCTCGACCAGATCCGCCGTGGCACGCTGGACGCCGTGTTTGCAGCGTTGCCTGCATCGGCGGACGGCATTCGCAGCCAGGCGCTGGCGCCCATGGAAATGGTGTTTGTGGGCAACGCCAAGCTGCACCGCAAGCGCAAATACACGCTGCAGGATTTTGCGGACACCGACATCCTTACCTTTCAGCGCGGCTCGCAGCCCCATGTCTACCTGCTCGACACGTTGCGAAGCGCGCAGGTAGAGCCGCGCTGTGTGCACACCATCTCGTCCATCTCGGCCATGGTGCAGCTGGTGCAGGGCGGCTTCGGCGTGGCCACGCTGCCGCGCCTGGCTGTGCAGCGCATGCTGGCCTTCCCCGATCTGCGGGCACTGGCGTGCGACACGGCGCTGCGGCCTTTGCCCATCCACGTGAGTTACCGCGAAGACCCCTCGTCTCCGGCGATGGAAGCCGTCGTGCGATCAGCGCTCGGTTTCATTGACGCCCAGCAGCCGCCCGTCAAAGCGGGCAAAGCCAAAACCAGTGCCTGACGCCGCAGCGGGGGCAGTCTGCACCGCAAGGGTGCGCCGTGCGGTACCCGCAGCAGCAACGCGATGCGCTTTCCTACTGTTCCAGGTGTGCGGGGTACACCCGGCACGCAGCCTTCCGCAGAGAGGTTGCGCAACGCTCGAACAGTCCGGGATAACCCGTAAATTTGATCCAAGGGTTAACCCTTGAGCACCAGACTGGGTCACTCTGCCCCAATGAAGTGCATCGAAAAAATCGATGAGCTAAGAGAAAATTTTTGAATTTGCCAGCACACGGCACCGCCCAACACAATCCGCCCAACGTCATGCCATTGACATGTCTCAATGCAAGGAAACACGGTGGAAACAGTACAAGACAAAGCGCTGGCAGTGTTTGGTGCCGAGGGCATCAACAACCCCCGCCACGTACGCAGCGTCATTCGTGAAGGCGCCTGGGCGTCGCACACCAGCGGACTGGCGCAGGGCCGAGTTCAAGGCAACCTGGTGATCCTGCCCGAGGTGCAAGCGGGTGACTTTCTGCGCTTTTGCCAGCGCAACCCCAAGCCCTGCCCGGTGCTGGCCGTGAGCGAGCCAGGCCAGACGGCGCTGCCCTCGCTGGGCGAGGGCATCGATATCCGCAGCGATGTGCCGCAGTACCGCATCTGGCGCCACGGCGAACTGGCCCAGGAGGTGGGCGACATCGCGGCGCTGTGGCGGCCCGACCTGGTCACCTTTGTGCTGGGCTGCTCTTTCTCGTTCGAAGCCGCGCTGCAAGAGGCCGGCATCAGCCTGCGCCACATCAACGAAGGCAAGAACGTGGCCATGTACCGCACCAACATCGCGACGGAGGCCGCAGGTCCGTTTGGCGGTGCGATGGTGGTGTCCATGCGGCCCATGCCCGCGGCCGATGTGATCCGCGCCGTGCAGGTCACCTCGCGCTTTCCCAATGTGCACGGCGCGCCGGTGCACATCGGCGACCCCGCCCTCATCGGCATTGCCGACATTGCCAAGCCCGATTACGGCGATGCGGTGGCGCTGTTGCCTGACGAGATCCCCGTGTTCTGGGCCTGCGGTGTCACGCCGCAGTCCGCCATCCTCAACGCTCAACCCGCGTTTTGCATCACCCATGCCCCCGGTTGCATGCTGGTCACCGATCTGCTCAACCACCAGCTTGCCAGTTTTTGAATCCCTCACTTCCCAAGGAGCCTCACCATGAAGAAGATCGTCCTCTCCGCCTGCCTGGTCGCCGCCTTTGGTGCCAGCGCCGTCCACGCCCAGACCAAGTGGGACCTGCCCACAGGCTACAGCGCCAACACCTTCCAGACCGTGAACGTGCAGCAGTTCGCCAAGGACGTGGACGACGCCACGCAGGGCAAGCTCAAGATCACGCTGCACCCGGCGGGCTCTCTGTACAAGGCCAATGAAATCAAGCGCGCCGTGCAGACGGGCCAGGTGCCTGCGGCCGAGTTCATCCTGTCGGGTGCCGCCAACGAGAACCCGCTGTATGGCGTGGATTCCATCCCCTTTCTCACCAAGTCTTACTCCGACGCATATCGCCTCTACCAGGTGGCACGCCCTGCGCAAGAGAAGCTGCTGGCATCGCAAGGCATGAAGCTGCTGTTCAGCGTGCCATGGCCCGGCCAATCGCTGTACTCCACCAAGCCCGTGCAGGCGCCTTCTGACCTGGCGGGCACCAAGATGCGCTCGTTCAGCCCGGCCACCACGCGCATTGCGCAGCTGCTCAAGGCCCAGCCCGTCACCATCCAGCTGACCGAGCTGGGCCAGGCGCTGGCCACCAACACGGTCAACAACTTCCTTACCTCGTCGGCCAGCGGGGTGGAGAGCAAGCTGTATGAGCAGGTGAAGTACTTCTACCCCGTGGCCGCCTGGCAGCCGCGCAACGCCACCGTGGTCAACCAGAAGGCCTTCGACAGCCTGGACAAAGCCACGCAGGACGCGGTGCTCAAGGCCGCAGCCGCTGCCGAGAAGCGAGGCTGGGAAACCAGCGAGCGCCTGGACAAGGAATTCCTCAAGGAACTGGCCGCCAAGGGCATGACCATCACCGAGCCTTCGGATGCGCTGAAGAAGGAATTCGCTTCCATCGGCGAGACCATGACCGAAGAATGGATCAAGTCGGCCGGACCGGACGGCAAAGCCATCATCGACGCCTACCGCAAGCCCTGAGGCGCTGCGAAACACGCAGAGGGCGTGAGACCGGCACCACCGGTATCGCCTCCCGCGTGAGACGACAGCCCAGGCCGCCCGCTGCGGCCCGCCCGGAGTGGCCCCCATCGCAGCGCAGCGCTCCGTTATTCCCTTTCCTATTTCTATTCGCAAGCGACTGCAGGAGATCGCCATGGACAAGCTCGTCCGCAATTTGTACCGCTGCCTCATCGGCCTGTCGTGCCTGTCCATGGTGTCGGCATTTCTGATCGTCGTGCTGAGCATTCTTTCGCGCCAGGTCACTTTCATCAGCCTGCAGGGGCTGGATGCGTACGCGGGCTATGCCATTGCCGCCACCCTGTTCTTTGCCCTGCCCACCACGCTGCTGCATGGCGACCACATCCGCGTCACGCTGGTGCTGGACCGCCTTTCGGCCCGGGCCCGCGCCATGATGGAGTGGGGCGGCTTGCTGGCGGCGATGGTGCTGTCGGCGTACACGGCCTGGTACGCCATCCGGCTGGTGTGGCTGTCGTACATCACGCATGACGTGTCCGCAGCCGCCGACGCCTCACCGCTGTGGATTCCTCAGCTGAGCATGGCGGTGGGCTGCGTGGTGTTTGCCATCGCCTTCGGCCATGCCATCGTGGCGCGCTGGCAAGGGCGCGAATGGTTTCTGGCGGGCTCTCAGGCCGCCACCGAATAGGCCGCAAGGGTTCACCGGAGTTTCATCATGGATATGGTTATTGCCCTGGTGCTCGTCGTAGCGCTGTTTGCCGTGCTGGGCGCCGGCTTGTGGATTGGCCTTGCGCTGCTGGCGGTGGGTGTGATCGGCATGGAGCTGTTCACCAGCCGCCCGGTGGGCGACAGCATGATGCTGACGATTTGGGGCTCCAGCTCGGCCTGGACGCTCACCGCGTTGCCGCTGTTCCTGTGGATGGGCGAGATCCTGTTTCGCAGCAAGCTGTCGGACAACATGTTCAAGGGCCTGGCGCCCTGGCTGGACCGGCTGCCCGGACGCCTGCTGCACACCAACGTGGTGGGCTGCACCATCTTTGCCGCCATCTCGGGTTCCTCGGCCGCCACCTGCGCCACCATCGGCAAGATCACCTTGCCCGAACTGCAGCGGCGCGGCTACCCCGACGCGATGTCGGTGGGCACGCTGGCGGGCGCCAGCACGCTGGGCCTGCTGATCCCGCCCTCGATCATCATGATCGTGTACGGCGTGGCGGCCAACGTGTCCATTGCCAAGCTGTTTCTGGCAGGCGTGATCCCCGGGCTGGTGCTGGCCCTGCTGTTCATGGGCTACATCATGGTGTGGGCCTTGTTCAACAAGGACAAGGTGCCCGCGGCCGATGCGCCGCTGAGCCTGGTGCAGAAGATCTATGCCGCGCGGCACCTGATCCCCGTGATCACGCTGATCGCCCTGGTGCTGGGCGGCATCTACAGCGGCATCGCCACCGCCACCGAAGCCGCAGCGCTGGGCGTGGCTGGCTCGCTCGTCATGGCGCGGATCGAGGGCTCGCTGACGTGGCAGCGGTTCAAGGAGGGGCTGGTGTCCGCCTGCCGCGTGTACTGCATGATCGGCCTCATCCTGGCAGGTGCCGCCTTCCTCACGCTGGCGATGGGCTTCATCGGCCTGCCGCGCCACCTGGCCGAGTTCATCGGCGCACTGCAGCTGTCGCCCTTTGCGCTGATGCTGCTGCTCATCGTGTTCTTCATCGCGCTGGGCTGCTTTCTGGACGGCATCTCCATGGTGGTGCTTACCATCGCGGTGCTGCTGCCTACGGTCGAAGCAGCCGGCTTCGACCTGGTGTGGTTCGGCATCTTCATCGTGCTGGTGGTGGAGATGGCGCAGATCACGCCGCCCGTGGGCTTCAACCTGTTCGTGCTGCAGGGGCTGACCAAGCGCGAGATCACCTGGATCGCGCGCACTGCGCTGCCGCTGTTCATGCTGATGATGGCCGCCGTGCTCATGAGCTACTTCGCGCCGGATGTGGTGCTGTGGCTGCCGCGCCAGATGCAGGGCTGACCACCACCCACCCGCACCGCAAGTCCGCACAGGAGTTCCCCATGAAGACGTTTGTGTTGCTGGCCGCGCTGCTCGCGGCCCCGGTACTGCACGCCCAGACGGTGTGGAAGCTCGCCACGGGTTACCGCGCCGAGTCGTTTCACACACGCAACGTTCAGCAGTTTGCCGCCGAGGTGGAGCGCGCCGCGCAGGGGGCCTTGCGCATCGAAGTGCATGCGAACAACAGCTTGTTCAAGTTGGCTGAAATTGCGCAAGCCGTGCAACAGGGACGCGCCGAAGCGGGCGAAACCATCATGACCAGCCTGGTGGGCGACATGCCCATCGCCGGGGCCGACGCCGTGCCTTTCGTGGTGCGGACCTATGCCGACGCCCGCCGCATGTGGGACTTGCAGCGCCCGCTGATCGACAGTCACTTCGCCCTGCGGGGCCTCAAGGCGCTGTACGCCGTACCCTGGCCGCCGCAGGGGTTGTTCTCCACTGCACCGGTCAAGTCCGCGGCGGATTTCAAGGGCACGCGCATGCGCACCTACAACCCCGCCACGGTGCGCATTGCCGAGATGCTGGGCGCCACGCCGGTGGACGTGCCCATGGTGGAGGTCAACCAGGCGCTGGTAGCGGGCAAGCTCGACTCCATGATCACCTCTGCCCTGACCGGCGTGGAAAACCAGGTCTGGGGCCAGATTCGGCAGTACTACGGCATCAACGCCTGGTTTCCCAAAAACATCGTGTTCGTGAACCAGAAGGCGTTTGACGCGCTGCCGCCGCCGCTGCGCCAGGCCGTGATGCAGGCCGCCGCCGAGGCCGAGTCCCGCGGCTGGGCGCTGAGCGAATCCATCGCGCAAGAGTCGGTGGGTGAGCTGCAGCGCAAAGGCATCCAGGTGGGCCGCGCACCGGCCGAGCTGGACGCCGAACTCAAGCGCCTGGGCGAACGCTTTTCGCGCGAGTGGGTGCAGTCCGTGGGCAACGAGGCCAACAAGATCTTCATTCCCTATTACTTCCAGCGCTGAGGCCGGGGCACTGTCCCGTCCCATCGCCACGTCTTTTCCTCATTTCGCAGTCACTTCCTTCTCTCGACAGGGTCAACACCATGCAAACCACATCCAACCCCCATGGCAGCCGCTGGCAGTTCTGGATCGACCGGGGCGGCACGTTCACCGATATCGTCGCCAAACGGCCCGATGGCTCGCTGACCACCCACAAGCTGCTGTCCGAGAACCCCGAGCAATACAAGGATGCAGCGGTCGCCGGCATCCGCCACCTGCTGGGTCTGAAGCCCGGAGAGCCTGTGACGCCGGAACTGGTGGAGTGCGTGAAGATGGGTACGACCGTGGCCACCAACGCACTGCTGGAGCGCAAGGGCGAGCCCACGCTGCTGGTGACCACGCGCGGGTTTCGCGATGCCCTGCGCATTGCCTACCAGAACCGGCCGCGCCTGTTCGACCGCCACATTCAGCTGCCCGAATTGCTGTACACCGAGGTGGTCGAGGCCCGCGAGCGCATGGGCGCGCATGGCGACGTGCTGCAGAACCTGGATGAAGCCACCTTGCGCGGTGACCTGCTGGCCGCATACAGGCGTGGCCTGCGCAGCGTGGCCATTGTGTTCATGCACGGCTACCGCTACACACAGCACGAACAAGCGGCCCGGCGCATTGCCCGAGAGGTGGGCTTCGTGCAGATCAGCACGTCGCATGAAACCAGCCCCATGATGAAGTACGTGAGCCGCGGCGACACCACTGTCGTCGATGCCTACCTGTCTCCCATCCTGCGGCGCTATGTACAGCAGGTGGCCAGCGAAATGCCGGGCGTGCGCCTGTTCTTCATGCAATCCTCTGGCGGGCTGACCGACGCGGGTACCTTCCAGGGCAAGGATGCAATCCTGTCTGGTCCGGCTGGCGGCATCGTGGGCATGGCCCGCACTGCGGGGCTGGCGGGGCATGAAAAAGTCATCGGGTTTGACATGGGTGGAACATCCACCGACGTGAGCCACTACGCAGGGGCTTTTGAACGCGAGTTTGAAACCCAGGTGGCGGGCGTGCGCATGCGCGCGCCCATGATGAGCATCCACACCGTGGCGGCGGGCGGCGGGTCGGTGCTGAGCTATGACGGATCCCGCTTTCGGGTGGGACCGGAGAGCGCGGGCGCCAACCCCGGCCCGGTGAGCTACCGCCGTGGCGGCCCTCTGGCGGTGACCGACGCGAACGTGATGGTGGGCAAGGTGCAGCCCCGGTACTTCCCCAGCGTCTTTGGCCCCGCGGCCAATGAAACGCTGGACGCCGCCGCCGTGCGTGCTCGCTTTGAAGAGCTGGCGCAGAAGACCCACCGAAAGCCCGAAGAAGTGGCCGAAGGTTTCATTCAGATCGCGGTGCAGCAGATGGCCAATGCCATCAAGAAGATCAGCGTGGCGCGCGGTTACGACGTCACGCGCTACACGCTGCAGTGCTTTGGTGGCGCGGGCGGCCAGCACGCGTGCCTGGTGGCCGACGCTCTGGGCATGTCCCGTGTCTTAGTTCACCCGCTGGCGGGCGTGCTCAGCGCCTACGGGATGGGCCTGGCAGACCAGACGGTGATCCGCGAGCAGGCCGTGGAAATGGCGTTGAATGCCAATGCGTTGCCGCTGATTGCCGACAAGCTGGACTCGCTGGGCGCGGCCGCCCAGGCTGAACTGGAGCACCAGCAGGTCAGCGCCAACCCTGTGCAGGTGCGGCACAACGTGCACGTGCGCTACGAAGGCACGGATTCCGCCCTGGTGGTGCCGTTTGGCGACATGGCGGCCATCCAGTCCGCATTCGAAGCGGCGTACCGCCAGCGTTTTGCCTTCCTCATGGTGGGCAAGGGGCTGGTGGTGGAAGCGGTCTCCGTGGAGGCCATGATTGCCGGGGATGCGCCCGCCGAGCCCCGCCTGGCCGTGCATCCCCAGCGCAAAGCGCCGCTGCGCGAGTTCGTGCAGATGTATTCCGACGGCCGCTGGCGCGATGCCGGCCTGGTGGTGCGCGAGGACTTGCGTCCGGGGGATGTGATTCCGGGCCCCGCCATCATCGCGGAGAAGAACACCACCACGGTCGTGGAGCCCGGCTGGTCTGCGCGCCTGACCGATCTGGACCACCTGGTGCTCGACCGCGTCGCGGCCCGCAAGCTGCAGTACGCCGCAGGCACCACGGTGGACCCGGTGCTGCTCGAGGTGTTCAACAACCTGTTCATGAATATCGCCGAGCAGATGGGCCTGCAGCTGCAGAACACCGCCTATTCGGTGAACATCAAGGAGCGGCTGGACTTCAGCTGCGCGCTGTTTGACGCAGAGGGCAATCTGATTGCCAACGCCCCCCACATGCCGGTGCACCTGGGCAGCATGGGCGAGAGCATCAAGACCGTGATCCAGGAGAACCGGGGCAAGATGCACCCGGGCGACGTGTACATGCTCAACGATCCATACCACGGCGGCACGCACCTGCCGGACGTGACCGTGATCACGCCGGTGTACGTGGCGGAGGGCAGCGAGCCCACGTTTTATGTGGGCAGCCGTGGCCACCATGCCGATATCGGCGGCACCACGCCGGGGTCAATGCCACCGTTCTCCACACGCATCGATGAAGAGGGTGTGCAGATCAACAACGTGAAGCTGGTGGACCGGGGCATTCTGCTGGAGGAAGAGGTACGCAGCCTGCTGGCCACCGGCGGCGGCACCACGCCATACCCCAGCCGCAATCCGCAGCAAAACCTGGCCGACCTGCGTGCGCAGATCGCGGCCAATGAAAAAGGCGTGCAGGAGCTGTCGAAGATGGTGGACCAGTTCGGCCTGGATGTGGTGCAGGCCTACATGCGCCATGTGCAGGACAACGCGGAGGAATCGGTGCGTCGTGTGATCACCCAGTTGAAAGACGGGCAGTTCACGCTGCCACTGGACAACGGCGCGCAGATCAGTGTGTCGGTCCAGGTGAATGCGGCGGAGCGCAGTGCCGTGATTGACTTTGCAGGCACCAGCCCCCAGCAACTGAACAACTTCAATGCCCCGCGTGCCGTGTGCATGGCCGCCGTGCTGTATGTCTTCCGCACGCTGGTGGACGACGACATTCCGCTGAACGCCGGGTGTCTCAAGCCGCTCAAGGTGATCATCCCGCAGGGCAGCATGCTCAACCCCAACCCGCCGGCCTCGGTGGTGGCGGGCAATGTGGAAACCTCTACCTGCATCACGAATGCGCTGTTTGGCGCCCTGGGGGTGATGGCGGGCAGCCAGCCCACCATGAACAACTTCACCTTCGGCAATGCGCAGTACCAGTACTACGAGACCATTGCCGGTGGCAGCGGTGCCGGTGCGGTGCTCGACGCGTCGGGCCAGGCGGTGCGTGGCTTTGACGGAACCAGTGTGGTGCAGACCCACATGACCAATTCCCGCTTGACGGACCCCGAGGTGCTGGAGTTCCGCTTCCCCGTGGTGCTCGACAGTTATGAGATCCAGCGGGGCTCGGGCGGGGCAGGGCGCTGGGCTGGGGGCGACGGGGGGGTGCGGCGCGTGCGCTTCCTGGAATCCATGACCGCCAGCATCCTCTCCAACGGTCGCCTCAACCCGGCCTTTGGCATGGCGGGGGGGCATCCGGGCCGGGCGGGCGCCAACCGCGTGCTGCGGGCCAACGGCGAGGTGGAAGAACTGGGCCACATCGGCGCTGCGTTGATGCAGCCAGGCGATGTGTTCGAGATCGCTACTCCGGGTGGTGGGGGCTTCGGGCCCTGCGAGGGCTCAGGCGAAGTGCGCCAACCGGTAGAAGCGGCCGAAGCAGCCATGTCATGACGCAGTGGCACACAGCTTGCTGGTCGTTTCGCACGTTGCCCACAAGGCTATTTCGATGAACAGGAAATTACCAATGAACTCTGTGCCCGCTGTCATTTCCGTTCCCGCACAGCCGGCATTGCCGGCCGCGCATTCTCACCCGTCCACACCGGCTGGCCCTGCAGGCCCCTCGCGCCGCACGCTGTCGGTGGGCCAGAAGCTGGCCGCCAGCTTTGGCCTGCTGGGCCTGGCGGTGGCTTTGCTGGGCGCCACCACCTGGCTGACTGGCGAAGATACCGAGCGCCAGGCCGCGCTGCTGGCGCGCGAGCAACTGCCCATCGAGCGCACGGTGCGTGACTGGAAGACGCAGTCCGTCACCATCGGCCAGATCGCGCTGCGTGCCACGATTTCGACCGATGTCTTTCCCCTGCTGGCCGAGATGCGTGACCGCTTGAAGGCCGAGGATGCAACGCGTCAACGTATCGAACAGGCGCTCGCCGGGGCGTCCAATGCCCGCAGCACCGAGCCGCTGTGGAAGGAGGCCCAGACGCAGCGTCAGCAGTACGCCGCGCTGCGTGATGCGCTGATGCAGAACGCGCTGGAGTCCAAGGTCATCAGCCAGAAGGAGCTGCAGGAGCACGCCACCGCCCTCACGGCGTATCTGCAGACCATCGACCGGTTGCTGGAGGCGTCTGAGCAGTCGTCGCTGGCAGCGGCCGACGCCATGATTGCCGACGCGAGCCGGGCACAGTGGATCAGCGCGATTGCCGTGACCGTGGTGGTGGCCCTGTCGGCGCTGTTCGGCTGGCTGCTGCGCCGCTCCATCGTGCAACCCCTGCGAGAAGCTTCAGAGGCGGCAGCGACAGTGGCAAAAGGCGATTTGACCGTGCGCATGCAGACCGGCCGCAGCGACGAGATCGGCCAGCTGCTGACGGCGCTTAACAAAATGGTCGAGTCGCTGCACTACGTGGTGACCGAGGTGCGCGATTCGGGCGAGTCCATTCACGTGGCCAGCTCCGAAGTGGCGGCCGGCAACACCGACCTGAGCGCGCGCACCGAGCACGCGGCCAGCAACCTGCAGCAAACCGCGGCCAGCATTGCCCAGCTGGCGCAGATGGTGGCGGCCAACGCCGACAGCACGCGCCAGGCCAATGACCTGGCCGTGAATGCCACACAGGTGGCCAGCAAGGGCGGCGAAGTGGTCAGCCAGGTGGTGCGCACCATGGAAGAGATCAACGCCAGCAGCCAGAAGATTGCTGACATCGTGGGCATCATCGACGGCATCGCCTTCCAGACCAATATCCTGGCGCTGAACGCGGCTGTGGAGGCCGCACGTGCCGGAGAGCAAGGCCGCGGCTTTGCCGTGGTGGCCAGTGAGGTGCGCGCCCTGGCCGGCCGCAGCGCCAACGCGGCGCGCGAGATCAAGGCACTGATCTCCACCAGCGTGGAGAAGGTGAGCGACGGCGCGAAGCTGGTGGTCACCGCCGGATCCACCATGGGTGACATCGTTCAGAGCGTGGAGCGCGTGACCACGCTGATGTCCGAGATCAACGCCGCCAGCAGCGAGCAAAGCACCCAGATCGGGCAGGTCAGTCAGGCCGTGGACCAGCTGGACCACATGACCCAGCAGAACGCGGCGTTGGTGGAAGAGGGCGCCGCGGCGGCGCAGAGCCTGCAGGACCAGGCGAACCGGCTGGCGGGGGCGATGGGGCAATTTCAACTCGCCCGCGCGGCCTGAGTTCTGCACGCTTGAGTGGGAATCACTTCACTTGAAACCGTTCACGCTGAGCTTGTCGAAGCGCCGCGCAATCCCCGCCTTGGCTTCGACATGCTCAGCCCGAACGGTTGTTTCGAGTTCGAAGATCCGCCTCGCCAACCGTTCGCCCTGAGCCTGTTGAAGGGCTGACCATTCACCGCCCTGGCATCGACAGGCTCAGCCCGAATGGGTCGGATGCGAGTAGACGAAAAAATTCAATAAAAAAAGGCCTGCAACGCAGGCCCTTCAAACGCTACAAGCTACTGTTTTTGTAGCTTACATGCCCGAGTAGTTCGGCCCGCCGCCGCCCTCGGGCGTCACCCACACGATGTTCTGCGTAGGGTCCTTGATGTCGCAGGTCTTGCAGTGCACGCAGTTCTGCGCGTTGATCTGCAGGCGCTGGGCGCTGCCGCCCTTGGCTTCATCGGGCACGAACTCGTACACGCCGGCGGGGCAGTAGCGCGCCTCGGGGCCGGCGTACTTCGCCAGGTTGATGTTCACCGGCACGCTAGCGTCCTTGAGCGTGAGGTGGGCGGGCTGGTTCTCTTCGTGGTTGGTGTTGCTGATGAACACGCTGGAGAGCCGGTCGAAGGTCAGCTTGCCATCGGGCTTGGGGTAGACGATGGGTTTGCACTCGGCTGCGGGCTTCAGGTATGCGTGGTCGGGCTTGTCTCGGTGCAGCGTCCATGGGATGTGGCCGCGCAGCACGAACTGTTCGAAGCCGTTCATCAGCGTGGCCGTGGTCAGGCCGTACTTGAACCAGTTCTTGAAGTTGCGGTCCTTGTTCAGCTCGGTGTAGAGCCAGCTCTTCTCGAAGGCCTCGGGGTAGGCCTTGAGTTCGTCGTGCTGGCGGCCGGCCACGATGGCATCGTAGGCGGCCTCGGCAGCCAGCATGCCGGTCTTGATGGCGGCGTGGCTGCCCTTGATGCGGCCCACGTTCAGGTAGCCGGCATTGCAGCCCACCAGCGCGCCGCCGGGGAAGATGGTCTTGGGCAGGGCGTTGATGCCGCTGGCGTTGATGGCGCGCG
This sequence comes from Paracidovorax sp. MALMAid1276, assembly GCF_049198005.1. Classification (NCBI taxonomy): domain Bacteria; kingdom Pseudomonadati; phylum Pseudomonadota; class Betaproteobacteria; order Burkholderiales; family Comamonadaceae; genus Paracidovorax; species Paracidovorax sp. MALMAid1276. The sequence goes on from NZ_JBMIRS010000171.1 coordinate 16,609, forward strand.
CGCCGTACGACAGGCGCTTGGCCGTGATCTCGCCCTGTTCGTTCTCGAAGTAGTAGCGGACGTTGGGGTGCGTCTTCCAGCGCTGGAATTCCTCGAACGGGCTGAGGTAGGGATTCTTGTAGCCCAGGCCCGTCACGAAGCCGATGGCGATCTTGTTGTCGTCCAGGTGGTACAGGAACGCGCCGCCGTAGGTGTCGTTTTCCATGGGCCAGCCGGCGGTGTGCATCACAAAGCCGGGCTGATGGCGCTTGGGGTCGATCTCCCACAGTTCCTTCACGCCGATGCCGAAGCTTTGCGGGTCGCGGCCTGCGTCGAGCTTGAAGCGCGCGATCAGCTGGCGGCCCAGGTGGCCGCGTGCGCCTTCGGCAAACACGGTGTACTTGCCCAGCAGTTCCATGCCCAGCTGGAAGTTCTCGGTGGGCTCGCCGTCCTTGCCGACACCCATGTTGCCGGTGGCCACGCCCTTGACGGACCCGTCGTCGTTGTAGAGCACTTCGGCAGCGGTGAAGCCGGGGAAGATTTCCACGCCCAGGGCCTCGGCCTGCTCGGCCAGCCACTTGGTCACGTCGCCCAGGCGCACGATGTAGTTGCCGTGGTTCTGCGCGAAGGGCGGCAGGACCATGTTGGGCACGCGGAAGCCCGATTTCTCGGACAGGAAGATGTAGGCGTCGTCGGTGACGGGCTGGTTCAGCGGGGCGCCGCGCTTTTTCCAGTCGGGGATCAGTTCGCTGAGCGCCTTGGGGTCCATGATGGCGCCCGAGAGGATGTGCGCGCCGGGCTCGGAGCCCTTTTCCAGCACCACCACCGACACGTCCTGGCCCTTGTCAGCCGCCAGTTGCTTGAGCCGGATGGCCGTGGCCAGTCCGCCGGGGCCGCCGCCGACGACCACCACGTCGTATTCCATGGATTCGCGGGGGCCGTACTGGGCGAGGATCTCTTCGTTCGTCATGGGCTTCTCGTGGGCGTTTGATAATGGACTATTGTGCGCAGACCACGGGCCGGGACCCTGTCTGGCTGGCGACTGATTGTATTCATGGAAAGAAGACAATCGAACGACCGTTCTATTTTGATGAGTGGAGAGACTCTAAATGGCATACAGCATCGACCTGTCGGGCCGCGTCGCATTCGTCACTGGCGCTTCCAGCGGGCTGGGCGCACAGTTTGCCCGCACGCTGGCCCGCGCTGGCGCCGGGGTGGTGCTGGCCAGCCGCAGGGTGGAAAAGCTCAAGGAGTTGCGCGCTCGCATCGAAGGCGAGGGCGGTGACGCGCATGTGGTGGAACTCGATGTGACCGACCACGCATCCATCAAGGCCGCCGTGGCCCATGCTGAGACGAAGATGGGCTCCATCGACATCCTGGTCAACAACTCGGGGGTGAGCACCACGCAGCGCATCCAGGATGTGGCGCCGGGCGACTATGACTACGTGTTCGACACCAATGTGAAGGGCGCCTTCTTCGTGGCGCAGGAGGTGGGCAAGCGCATGCTGGCGCGCGCCCGGGGTGCCGCTCCGGGCAGCTTCACGGGTGGGCGCATCATCAACATCGCTTCGATGGCCGGGCTCAAGGTGCTGCCGCAGATTGGCGTGTATTGCATGAGCAAGGCGGCCGTGGTGCACATGACGCGCGCCATGGCGGTGGAATGGGGCAAGTTCGGCATCAACGTGAATGCGATCTGCCCGGGCTACATCGACACCGAGATCAACCACCACCACTGGGACACCGAACAGGGGCGCAAGCTCATCGACATGCTGCCGCGCAAGCGCGTGGGTGCCCCGCAGGATCTGGACGCGCTGCTGGTCATGCTGGCCAGCGACCAGAGCCATTTCATCAACGGGGCGGTGATCGCGGCCGACGACGGCTTCGCCGTCTGATCTGCCGGGTGCAAAAAGACACATGAAGATCGACATCCCCGAGGCCAAGAAGCTCGTCTTTGAAATGCGGTTCCCCGTGCGCTGGGGTGACATGGATGCCATGGGGCACGTCAACAACACCGTCTACTTTCGGTACCTGGAGACAGCGCGCATCGAATGGATGGTGTCCGTGGGCTGCAACCCCGACCCGCGCGGCCAGGGGCCTGTGATCGTCAACGCGTTCTGCAATTTCTACAAACAGCTGGAGTACCCGGCGGACGTGCTGCTCAAGCTGTACGTGAGCGACCCGGGCCGCACCACCTTTGAGACCTGGGCGACGATGGAGCGCGTGGATCGCCCCGGCGAAATTTGCGCAGCCGGGGGCGCCACCACCATCTGGGTGGATTTTCCGCAGCAGAAGGCGGCGCCGCTGCCGGAGTGGATGCGCGCGCTGGTCGCTGGCGGTTGAGTGCGGACGCACATCGCATTCGATATTGACCGGAATGCCAGGCAACGTCAGCAGTTCGTGATGCCCGCGGGCTGCTCAACCGTTCATGGGTGCCAGCGCGTCGCGCGCACCGGGCTGGGCGCGGGTGTCGCGGTGCTGCCGGACAGCGCATAGGACAGGCGGTTGGCTGCGGCGATCACCGTCTGTGCCATCGATTCCAGCTTGGACTCGGGCAGCCGGGATGCCGGGCCTGAAATGCACACCGAACCCATCAGCCGCCAGTGGGTTCCGAACACCGGCGCGGACACCGTGGCCACGCCGGGCTCGCGTTCGCCGATGGACCAGTGATACCCCTTCTTTCGGATGTCTTCGTAGACCTTGCCGGGGGCCCCTGAGAACGCCAGGATCACACGGCCCGGCGAGCCTTTGTCCAGCGGAAGCTCCTCGCCCATGCGGGCGTGGTGGCGCAGGGCCTGCGGCCCTTCCACCCGCACCAGGCAGGTGCGCACATTGCCTTCGCGCACATAGAAGGCGGCGCTTTCACCCGTGGCGTGGGTGAGCTCGCGCAGTGCGGGCTCCAGCACGTTCTGCACGTCAAAGCCGGCCTGGTAGCGCGCGCCCAGCCAGCCGGCAGCCGGCCCCAGGCGCCACGCGCCATCGTCGCGCTGCACCATGTAGCCCGCCTGCGCCAGTGTGCGGGCCAGGCGCAGCACCGTGGTCTTGTGCAGGCCGCAGCGCCGGCTCAGCTCGGCCAGGGGCAGGCTGGATTCGCCCAGCGAAAACGCGTCCAGCACCTGCAGGGCGCGTGTCACGGCGATCACGCCGCCTCCGTGGGCCGCCTCTTCAGTGCTGACGAGCGCGGGCTCGGCACGGGAGGGCGGCGACGCAGGCGCTGCCTTTCTGGAGGTGACGCGGGGGTTGCTCATGGCGGTCTGTGTTTCATTGTGTGCAACGACATTGTATGGGTTGAAACGACTGCCTACATTTGCACCTGTTGCCGCTTCGTTGATTTCCCAACGCGTGGCACGGCTTCCTCAAATACATCACGGAGACAAACACGCATGCCAGTTCCATCGCTTTCGCGCGCTCTTCATGCTCATCTGGGCGCAGCCTTGCTGGGTGTTGCGGTCCTTGCTGCACCCGTTGCGGCGGGCGCTCAGACCGCCTATCCCGGCAAGCCCATCCGCCTCGTTGTTCCGTTCCCGCCCGGTGGGGGCACCGACATGATTGCGCGCACCGTGGCCCAGAAGCTCGCCGACCAGAACAAGTGGAATGTGATCGTGGACAACCGTCCCGGCGCGGGTGGGAACCTGGGTGTAGACGCTGTAGCCAAGTCCCCTGCGGATGGCTATACCCTGGTGATCGGCCAGACCAGCAACCTCGCCATCAACCCCACGCTGTATCCCAAGCTGCCCTACGACCCCCTGAAGGACCTGGTGCCGGTGGCGCTGGTGTCGTCTTCGCCCATCGTGATGGCCGCACCAGCCAACTCGCCGTTCAAGTCGTATGCCGACGTGGTGGCGGCCGCCAAGGGCAAGCCCGATGCGCTCACGCTGGGCTTTTCGGGCAACGGCACGGTGGCCCACCTGGCGGGCGAACTGGCCGAAAACGCGGCCGACATCAAGCTGCGCCACATCCCCTACAAGGGTGCGGCCCAGGCCATGACGGACCTGGTGAGCGGGCAGATCGACCTGTACATGTCGTCGGTGCCCACACTGCTGGGCCAGGTGCGCAATGGCAAGCTCAAGGTCATCGCCATCACATCGGCCAAGCGCTCGCCGCAGTTGCCCGATGTGCCCACATTGGCCGAGTCCGGCTACAAGGGCTTCGAGGCCGTGACCTGGTTCGGCATCCTGGCGCCGGCCGGCACGCCCGCGCCCATCGTGGCGCAGCTCAACAAGGCCGTGAACGCGGCTCTGCAACAGCCCGATGTGGCGGACAAACTGCGCTCGGAAGGCGGCGAAGTGCTGGGCGGCACGGCAGAGCAGTTCAGTGCGCTGCTCAAGGCCGAGGTGCCGCGCTGGGCCAAGATCGTCAAGGACTCGGGCGCGAGTCTGGACTGACGGACGGACTCGTTCGATGGGGGCGGCGGGCCCGTCGCATGCGCCCGCTCCCCGCCTCCTGCACTTTGCATTTCACGCGCCGCCGGTGTTGTGGCAGGTCGGGCTGCGGCGTGGGCGTCGTGCACCTTCACCAGGTCTGCGCACCCATCCGCGCCCCTGTTTCCCCGTGTTCTCTACCAAGACCATTCCATGAACCAACTTCCTGAAATCATCCGCACCATCGAGCGCGTCAGCGCCGATGTCGTGAGCAAGGCTGCCACCTACCAGGCCGCCATCCTGGCCGACGTGGCGGGCCGCCGCGGCACTCTGCACGGCCGCGTCGCGCCGGTGCACCAGAACATGAAGGTGGCGGGCCCGGCCTTCACCGTGGAAGTGCGCCCCGGCGACAACCTGATGATCCACGCTGCCATTGCCCTGGCCCAGCCGGGCGATGTGCTGGTGATCGACGGCAAGGGCGACCAGACGGCCGCGCTGATGGGCACGCTGATGCTCAGTGCCTGCAAGAAGCGCGGCCTGGCAGGCGTGGTCGTGGACGCCGCCATCCGCGACAAGCTCGAAATTCTGGAGCTGGACTTTCCGGTGTTCAGCGCGGGCTTCAACCCCGCAGGGCCCACCAAGTATGTGCCCGGCCGCATCAACCACCCCATCAGCGCGGGGGGCGCCTCTGTGCACCCCGGCGACCTGGTCGTGGGCGATGCGGACGGCGTGGTGGTGATCGAGCGCGAAAAGGCCCCCGCCATGCTGGCCCTGGCCGACAAGAAGGTGGCCGACGAGGCTGCCCGCATCGAAGCCATTGCCCGTGGCGACACCGCCTCGAAATGGCTGCCCGCCGCGCTGCGCGCTGCGGGCGTGCTCCAGGAAGGGGAGTCGCTGTGAACCCCGCCATCATCGTGACGGGCGCAGACCTGGCGCCGCAAGCCCTCGATTTGCTCACGGGCTACGACATCGTCTACGCCGGCAAGACACCCACCGAAGACGACATGGTGGCCCTGTGCCGCGCGCACAACCCGGTGGCCATCATCGTGCGCTACGGCAAGGTGGGTGCGGCGGTGATGGACGCAGCCCCGGCACTCAAGGTCATCTCCAAGCACGGCAGCGGCACCGACACCATCGACAAGGTGGCCGCCCAGGCCCGTGGCATCGAGGTGGTGGCTGCCGTGGGCGCCAACGCCGCCGCTGTGGCCGAGCAGGCGCTGGCGCTGCTGCTGGCCTGCGCCAAATCGGTGGTGCAGCTCGACGCGCGCATGCACGCCGGCCACTGGGACAAGGCCACGCACAAAAGCCTGGAATTGGGCGGCCGCACCGTGGGCCTGGTGGGCCTGGGTGCCATCGGCCTGCGCTTTGCCAAGATGGCTGACGCACTGGGCATGCGCGTGATCGGCTTTGACCCGTTTGCGAAGAACCTGCCGGACTATGTGCACAGCGTGAGCCTGGAGGCGATCTGGCGCGAGGCCGATGCGGTGTCTTTGCACTGCCCGCTGACCGACGAGAACCGCCACCTGCTGAACGCCACCACATTGGCGCAATGCAGGCGCGGCGTGATCGTGGTGAACACGGCGCGCGGCGGCCTGATCGACGAGGTCGCGCTGCTGGCCGCCGTGCGTTCGGGCCAGGTGATGGCGGCGGGGCTGGACAGCTTTGCGGTCGAGCCGATGACGGCGGGCCACCCCTTCCAGGGCGAACCACGTTTCATCCTCAGCCCCCACATCGGCGGTGTGACCAGCGATGCCTACGTGAACATGGGCGTGGGCGCGGCGCAAAACCTGCTGGCGGTATTGGCCCGCACGCCGGGCGAAGTGGCCGTGGCCTGAGCGCTACCTGCCCAATATCAAACCAAGAACATGGCCGGGCAGGCGTCCGGACCGTGTGGAGACAAGTGATATGTCAGACCATTTCAAGAAAAAAATGCCTGCAGCGCTTATCTATCAAGCGCTGACAGCTATATTTTTGATAGCTTATTGTGCCCCGTCTGTTGCTCAGACGGCTTATCCCAACAAACCCGTGAAGCTGGTGGTGGGCTTTGCCGCAGGGGGACCTACCGATGTGGTGGCCCGCGCGTTTGCTGACCATGCCAGCCAGGCGCTGGGCCAGCCCTTCATCATCGACAACAAGCCTGGCGCCAACACCATCCTGGCCGCACAGGCGGTGGCCAGTGCGCCGGCCGACGGCTACACGCTGCTGTTCGGTGCCACCAACCACACGATGATCCCGGGGCTGTACAGCAACCGGGTCAAGTTCGATGCGGTGAAGTCGTTCAGGCCGCTGTGCACGGTGGCCACCAGCCCCACGGTGCTGGTGGTCGGGCCGGGCCTGCCGGTGAAGTCGCTGGCCGACTACATGGCGCGGGCCCGCAAGGAGCCGGGCGCCACCACGGCCGGCACTGCTGGCGTGGGCAGCTCGGGCCACTTCGCCACCGAGATGTTCGCGCGGGCCAATGGCCTCAAGCTCAACCACGTGCCGTACAAGGGCGCGGCACCCGCGGTGACGGACCTGGTGGGCGGCCAGCTCGACAGCTCGTTCGCCACGCTGGGCTCGGTGCTGCCGCAGCTCAGAAGCGGCAAGCTCACGGCCCTGGCCGTGGCGTCGCCCAAGCGCTCTTCGCTGCTGCCCGACGTGGCCACGTTCGCCGAGGCGGGGGGCGGCAAATACTCGGCCGATGCGTGGTACGGAGTGCTGGCGCCCGCCGGTGTGCCCGACGCCGTGGTGCAGAAACTCGAGCGTGCAGCCATGGACTTTGCCAAAAGCCCGGCAGCCGCCGAGAAGCTGCGCGGCCTGGGGCTGGATGCGGATTCGACCTGCGGCACCGCGTTTGCGGCGCAGGTGGAGCGCGAAGTCGCCACCTACACCCAGATCGCCAAGGATCTGGACCTGAAAGTGGAGTGACCCCCTGAGGCGCTTTGCGCCTTCCCCCCCCTCTCTCGCCTCGCTGCGCGATGCGGGAAGGGGGACGCAGCCGGTGCGGCGGGGCGGCCCTTGCACGGCTGCCTGCGCCTTGTCTGCGCTTTGTCTGCGCCAGTTTCGCGGGCCATGGCGCAGCAATACCTGTTGGTTCTTGATGGATGAATGAATAAGGAGACTTTATGTTGCGTTTTCTCAAACCCCTGATCGCCGCCTGCGCCCTGGCTTCGGGCCTGGCCCATGCCGCGTTCCCCGAGCGCCCCATCACCGTCGTCGTGCCGTATGCCCCGGGCGGCGCGGCCGACGCCGTGGCCCGCGTGCTGGCCACCCGCCTGGGCGCCAAGCTCGGTACCAAGTGTGATCGTGGACAACAAGGCCGGCGCCAGCGGCACCATCGGCGCGAGCTACGTGGCCAAGGCCAGTCCTGATGGCTACACGGTGCTGTACGACGCCACGCCGTACTCCATCAATCCGCACCTGTTCCCCAGGATGCCGTATGCCGCCAACACGCTGCAGCCGCTGGCGCTGGTGCTGTTGGCGCCCAACGTGCTCATCGTGAAGACCGACTCGCCGATCAAGAACATCGGCGACCTCGTCGCCAAAGCCAAGGCGGCCCCGGGCAAGCTCAACTTCGCCTCGGGCGGCAGCGGTACCGTGCAGCGCCTGGCGGCCGAGCTGCTGCGCCAGCAGCTGAATCTGGACATGGTGCACGTGCCCTACAAGAGCGGCGGCCCCGCCATCACCGACGTGATGGCCGGCCAGGTGGACTTCATGTTCGGTACCGTGGCCGCGACCTACCCCCATGTCTCCGGCGGCAAGCTGCGCGCGCTGGCCGTGTCCGCGCCCGAGCGCTCCAGGCGCCTGCCCGACGTGCCCACCGTGGCCGAGACGGTGATCCCCGGCTACGAGGCTTACGAGTGGAACGGAATGTTCCTGCCTGCAGGTACGCCCGAGCCCATCGCTGCCAAGCTGCGCGAAGCGGTGCAGGAGGTGATGAAGGACGACGAGGTCAAGCAGCGCCTGGCCGACATGGGCGCGCAGCCCGTGGGCTCCACGCCTGCCGAGTTCGCGGCCTTCCTCAAAAAGGAAGATGCGAAATGGGGCGAGGTGGTGCGCAAGGGCAACATCAAGCTGGACTGAGCGCCGATGGACCTGCCCCTGTCTGGCGCCGTGCCGCATTCGGCGGGCCTCAACCAACCGCTGCGGGCGCTGCCGCCGCTGGCGTGCGACAGCCATATGCACATCTTCGATGCGCGTTTTGCTCCATCGCCGCACTGGCCGCGCACGCCGCCCCATGCGCCCGTGGCCGCCTACCGGCAGCTGCAGCAGCGCCTGGGCACATCGCGCGCCGTGGTGGTCACGCCGTCCACCTACGGTACCGACAATGCCTGCACGCTGGATGCACTGGACGCCTTGGGCGACAGCGCGCGTGGCGTGGCGGTGGTGGGCCAGGAGGTGAGCGATGTGGCGCTGGCCCGCCTCGCCGCGCGGCGCGTGCGCGGGTTGCGCGTGAACTTCGTCTCACCGCAGTCCTGGGGCACGACCACGCCGCAGATGCTGTCCACCCTGGCGGACAAGGTCGCGCGCCATGCGGACTGCGGCGGCTGGCATATCCAGGTGCTCGCACACCCGGAGCAGATCGTGGCGCTCGAACCCATTTTGCAGGCCTTGCCGGTTCCGCTGGTCATCGACCACCTGGGCCGCATCGACCCGGCGCAGGGCCCGTCTGCCGACGCCTACGGCGTGCTGCGCAGGCTGCTGGACGGCGGCAATACGTGGGTCAAGCTGTCGGGCGCCTACATGCGCTCCACCGTGCAGGGCCCGAGCTACGCTGACACGCTGCCCCTGGGCCGCGCGCTGGTGCAGGCCGCGCCCGGGCGCCTGGTGTGGGGCAGCGACTGGCCGCACACCACCGAGGCACCGGGCTCGGTCAACGATGCCGACCTGGTGGACTTGCTGCGTGCCTGGGCGGGCAGCGATGCCGTGATGGACGGCATCCTGGTCGACAACCCGGCGCGGCTGTATGGTTTCGCCACCGCCGCTGACTCAATGCATTTTTGAGCAAGCATTCTTGAACTTGAAATATCCGTTCGGGCTGAGCTTGTCGAAGCCTTGCGCAGCGCTTCGACGAGCTCAGCGTGAACG
>NZ_JBMIRS010000174.1:0-15093 GCF_049198005.1 Paracidovorax sp. MALMAid1276
AACCAATACCCGTTCAGCCAGAGCTTGTCGAAGGCCGGCACGACGTGAATCTCTTTGAAGTTGTGTCCGCGCACAGGCTTCGACAAGCTCAGCCCGAACGGTCGGGGGATGGGAAACCAAAATCACAGTCGTTCCACTATCGTCGCAATACCCATCCCGCCGCCCACGCACAGCGTGGCCAGACCATAGCGCTGGCCCCGGCGATGCAGCTCGTCGATGAGGGTGCCGAGGATCATCGCCCCCGTGGCCCCCAGCGGGTGGCCCATGGCGATGGCGCCGCCGTTCACATTGACCTTGTCGTGCGGCACGCCCAGCTCGCGCATGAAGCGCATGGGCACGGCGGCGAAGGCTTCGTTCACTTCGAACAAATCGATCTGGGCTATGTCCATGCCGGCGCGCGCCAGTGCCTTCCTGGCGGCGGGCACGGGGCCGGTGAGCATGATGGTGGGGTCGGCGGCGCTGAGCGCGGTGGCCACGATGCGCGCGCGGGGCGTGAGGCCGTGGGCCTTGGCGGCGGCTTCGTTGCCGATCAGCACGGCGGCGGCGCCGTCCACGATGCCTGACGAGTTGCCCGCGTGGTGCACATGATGGATGCGCTCCACCTGCGGGTAGCGCTGCAGCGCCACGGCGTCGAAGCCCATGCCGCCCAGTTGCTCGAACGATGCCTTGAGCGCGCCCAGGCCTTCGAGCGTGGTGTGGGGTTTGATGAATTCGTCTTCGGCCAAAATGGTCTGGTCGATGAAGTCGCGCACGGGCACGACCGAGTTCTTGAAGTAGCCCGCAGCGCGCGCCGCAGTGGCGCGGCGCTGCGATTCGAGTGCGAAGGCATCCACGTCGGCGCGGGTGTAGCCGTCCAGCGTGGCGATCAGGTCGGCGCCGATGCCCTGGGGCACGAACAGCGTCTCTGAATTGGTGGCGGGGTCTTGCGCCCAGGCGCCGCCGTCGGAGCCGATGGGCACGCGGCTCATGCTCTCCACGCCGCCGGCCACCACCAGGTCTTCCCAGCCGCTCTTCACCTTTTGTGCGGCCAGGTTCACGGCTTCGAGGCCCGATGCGCAGAAGCGGTTGACCTGCACGCCCGCACAGCGAAAGTCCCACCCGGCCTTGAGCGCCGCGACCTTGGGCAGCACGGCGCCTTGCTCGCCCACGGGCGAGACGATGCCCATGACCACATCGTCCACCGCCGCCGTGTCAAAGCGGTGGCGTGCTTGCAGCTCGGTCAGCAGGCCCACCAGCAGGTCAATGGGCTTGACCTCGTGCAGGGTGCCGTCCTTCTTGCCTTTACCGCGCGGGGTGCGCAGCGCGTCGAAAACATAGGCTTCGGTCATGGTGGGGTCTCCGGATTTGAATGGAATTGGCCTTGAGCGCTTGTCCATAAAGCGCTGACAGCTATAAAAATTGAAGCATCAACGCGCTGGCAGGCCCATGCCGCGCGAGATGACTTCCTTCATGATCTCGTTGGTGCCGCCATAGATGCGCTGCACGCGCGCGTCGGCGTAGGCGCGGGTGATGGGGTATTCCCACATGTAGCCGTAGCCGCCAAACAGCTGCACACATTCGTCCATCACCTTGCACTGCAGGTCGGTCGTCCAGTACTTGGCCATGCTGGCGGTCTGGGTGTCGAGCTGGTCGCGCGTGATCAGCTCGCAGCATTTGTCCACAAACACGCGGGCCACCTGCACTTCGGTCTGCAGCTCGGCAAGGCGATAGCGGGTGTTCTGGAACGATGCGACGGGCTGGCCGAAGACCTTGCGCTCTTTGACGTAGTCCAGCGTCCAGTCCATCGCGGCCTGGGCCGCAGCCACTGCGGTGATGGCGATCTGCAGGCGCTCCCAGGGCAGCTGCTCCATCAGGCAGATAAAGCCGCGCCCTTCCATGGCGGGCCCGCCCAGCAGATTCTCGGCGGGCACCTTCACGTCGTTGAAGAACAGTTCGGAGGTGTCCTGCGCCTTCATGCCTAGCTTCTTGAGGCGCTGGCCCTTCTCAAAGCCGGGCATGCCGCGTTCGACCAACAACAGGCTGGTGCCTTTGGCGCCTGCGGCCGGGTCGGTCTTGGCGACCACGATCACCAGGTCGGCATGCCAGCCGTTGGTGATGAAGGTCTTGCTGCCATTCAGCACGTAGTGGCTGCCGTCCGCACTCTTGATGGCCGTGGTCTTGATGCCCTGCAGATCGCTGCCTGCGGCGGGCTCGCTCATGGCGATGGCGCCCACCACGGCGCCGCTGGCCATCTGCGGCAGGTACTTGCGCTTTTGCGCTTCGGTGCCGTAGTGCAGGATGTACGGCGCCACGATCTCGCTGTGCAGGCCAAAGCCGATGCCGGTGGTGCCTGCACGCGCCAGTTCTTCCATCTGCGCTACCGAATACAGCTTGTCGGCCCCGGCGCCGCCGTATTCCTCGGGCAGGCTCATGCACAGAAAGCCGTTGGCGCCCGCCTGGCTCCACACCTCGCGCGCCACATAGCCCTGGTCTTCCCAATCGGCATGGTGGGGCGTCACTTCCTTCTCGATAAAGCGGCGGAAGCTGTCGGCAAAGGCCTGGTGGTCGGGCTGGAAGAGGGTGCGTTCGATCATGGTGGCGATGATCCTATTTATGCAAAGTTACTGCTTGGTTAAATTCATTGTGCCACCGGCACTGCCGAAACGCATCTCTTGAAATGCAAAAGCCGCCCGAAGGCGGCTGCAAGGGCGCGAGGACGGTCAGGGCTTGACGTAGTCCGACACCACCTTCCACTTGCCGTCCTGAATTTGCGACAGCCGCGACAGGTCGCTGCCCAGGCGCTTTTGCGGGCCATAGGTGGCCTGCGCGCTGCCGAACATGTCGGGCGGGAACACCATGGTGTCCATGGCCTTGATGAAGCTGTCGGTGCTCAGGTTGGGGCCGGCCTTCTGCGCGGCCTTGATGAAGGCGTCGATGGCGTTGTAGCCATACACCGAGAACACCGTGGGGTCTTCGTTGAACTTGGTCTTGTACTTGTTGGCCCAGAAGCGGATGGGCTGGCTGGCCTCGTCCAGATAGGGGTGCTGCACCGTCATGGTGGCGTACAGGCCGTCCATGGGCTTGCCGCCCAGCTTGTGGATCAGATCGGTATACGCGGCGCTGGACCCCAGAAAGGTGGGGTTGAAGCCGGTCTTGCGCGCCTCGCCAATGGTGCCGATGGTCTCGCGGATGATAGTGCCCAGGATGACGAAGTCGCATTCCGACGACTTCATCTTGGCCACCTGCGACGAAAAGTCGGTGGCGCCGCGCTTGTACGACGTTTTCTCTGCGAATTCCATGCCCATGGACTTGAGCGCCGCCTCGCCGCCGCGCATCACCTCCAGGCCAAACTCATCGTCCTGGTAGATGGTGCAGATCTTCTTGGCGCCTTTTTCCTTGATGAGCTTGGGGGCCGCCAGGCGGATCTGGTCGTAGTAGGTGGCGGCAAACGAGTATTTGAGCTTGTGGAAGGGCTCGTACATCTCGCGCGCGGCGGTGATGGGGAAGAAGTTGATCACGTTCTTGCTGAACTGCACCGGCATGGCGGCCAGGTTCTGTGCGGTGCCGATGTGGCCCACCATCATGAAGATCTTGTCCTGGTTGACCAGCTTCTGCGCGGCCAGCACGGCCTTCTTGGGGTCGTAGCCCGAGTCTTCCACCTTGAGGTCGAGCTTGCGGCCGTTGATGCCGCCCTGCTCGTTGGCCTCGTCCACGCGCAGCATCATGCCCAGGCGCACCTGCTTGCCAAAGCCGGCCAGCGGGCCAGACAGATCCTGGATGGAGCCCAGGGTGATGGTGTCCTTGCTCACGCCCTGGCTGGGCTGCGCCTGCGCAGATGCCCCGGCCACGGCCGCGAGGGCCAGAGCGGCGATGTGATGAAGTCTCATGGCGCGTCTCCTTCGTGTTTGGATCGAAACAAAAACGATCGCTCGTTATAGAACGATGCCCCGGGTGGGGCACCAGCACTTTCCCTATCCTGCGCGGGCCTGGGTGGCGGTGCGCCCCGGCTTCGACGAGCTCAGTCCGAAAGGGCTGAGGGGCGATCCTCAACAGCCCACAGGCCGTTCAGCCTGAGCCTGCCTGTCCTGAGCGTGTCGAAAGGTCAATGGCCGCCGCTACCGGTACATCGCCTCAATCTGCGCCGCGTATTTCTGCTGCACCAGCTTGCGCTTGAGCTTCATGGTCGGTGTCAGCTCCTCGTCTTCGGCGGTGAGCTGCGTGTCCAGCAGGAAGAACTTCTTGATCTGCTCCACCCGCGCAAACTTGGTGTTCACGCGGTCGATCTCGGCCTGGATCAGCTCCTGCACCTCGCGCGATCGCGTCAGGCTGGCGTAGTTGCTGAAGGGCACATCGTGGTCCTGCGCAAACTTCTCCACGTTCTCCTGGTCGATCATGATGATCACCGTGAGGTAGGGCAGCTTGTCGCCGATGACCACCGCGTCGGTCACGTAGGGGCTGAACTTGAGCTCGTTCTCCAGCTCGCTGGGCGTGATGTTCTTGCCGCCGGCCGTGATGATGATGTCCTTCATGCGGTCGGTGATGTGCAGGTAGCCGTCGGCGTCCACGTGGCCCACGTCGCCCGTGTGCAGCCAGCCGTCGGCGTCAATGGTTTCGGCGGTCTTCTCGGGCAGGTTGAGATAGCCCTTGAACACGTTGGGCCCGCGCACCAGGATCTCGCCCGTGGCCGGGTCGATGCGCACCTCGTTGTAGCTGGCCGCAGGGCCGATGGAGCCGGGCCGGATGCGGCTGGCCGGCACCCCCGTGGCGGCGCCGCAGGTCTCGGTCATGCCCCACACCTCCAGCATGGGCACGCCCAGCGCCAGATACCACTTCACCAGGTCCGGCGAGATGGGCGCGGCGCCGGTGACCAGAAAGCGCGCCTTGTGGATGCCGATGAGCTTGCGCACGTTGTTGAGCGCCAGAACGCGGGCCAGCATGAACTGCGCCTTCAGCAAACCGCCCACCGGCTCGCCCGCCAGCACCCGCTCGGCAATGCGCGTGCCCACGCCGATGGACCAGGCATAGGCCGCCTGCTGCAGGCGCGTGGATTCCTTCAGGGCAATCATTACGCCGGAATAGAACTTCTCCCACACCCGGGGCACCGCGGTGAACACCGTGGGCGCAATCTCGCGCACGTTCTCGGGCACGGTGTCGGGGTTCTCCACGAAGTTCAGGCGCGCGCCGGTGTAGAGCGAGAAGTATTCGCCGCCCATGCGCTCGGCAATGTGGCACAGCGGCAGAAAGCACATGGTTTCGTCCGCCTCGCTGCGCGCAATCAGTGTGTTGTAGCCGCGCACGGTGTAGGTGAGCGCGGCGTGCGTGTGCATGGCGCCCTTGGGCTTGCCCGTGGTGCCTGAGGTGTAGACCAGGATGGCCAGGTCGTCGGGGCGGCACGCGTTGACGCGCTGGTCCACCGCGCCCGCATGCTCGGCGTTCCAGGCTCGGCCGCGCTCGCGCAGGGCCGAGAGGCTCAGCACGTCGGGGTCATCCAGGCCGCGCAGGCCTTCCATGTCAAAGACGATGATCTTGCGCAAGAGCGGCAGCCCGTCGCGCACCTCCAGCGCCTTGTCCAGCTGCTCGTCGTCCTCCACGAACAGCACGCGCGTCGCAGAGTCCTCGCTCAGATAGTGCACCTGCGCCGCTGCGTCGGTGGGATAGATGCCGTTGGCCACGCCGCCGCAGCTCAGCACGGCCAGGTCGGCCAGCACCCACTCGATGTTGGTGCTGGACAGGATGGACGCGCACTCGCCCGGTTCAAAGCCCAGCGACAGCAGCCCGCCCGCAATCTCGCGCACGGCCTCGCCGGTCTGGTTCCAGGTCCAGCTCTTCCAGATGCCCAGCTCCTTCTGCCGCATCCACACGCGCGGCCCGCGCTCGGCCACCGCGTTCCAGAACATGGCGGGAATGGTGTCGCCCGGCAGTACGTCGGCGGTGGCGGGCTGAATGTGAGAGAGATCCCAGAGGTTAGACATGTGCACTCATCTCCAGGTCTTTTTCTTCTTCCACCGCCGCTCGCCACGGACCCCCTCGTCCTTCATGCCGAGATAGAACTCCTTGATGTCGTCCTTCTCGCGCAGCCGATCGCAGCGGTCTTCCATCACGATGCGGCCGTTCTCCAGCACATAGCCATAGTCGGCCGCGTTGAGCGCCATGTTGGCGTTCTGCTCCACCAGCAGGATGGTGGTGCCACGCTCGCGGTTGATGCGCACCACGATCTCGAAGATCTCCTTGGTGAGCTTGGGGCTGAGGCCCAGGCTGGGCTCGTCCAGCAAGATCAGCTCGGGTGCGGCCATGAGCGCGCGCGAGATGGCCAGCATCTGCTGCTGCCCGCCCGAGAGCAGGCCCGCGTCCTGCGCGGCGCGCTCCTTGAGGATGGGGAAGTAGCCGTACACCGTCTCGATGTCGCGCGCCACGGCGTCGGCGTCCGAGCGGGTGTAGGCCCCCATCAGCAAGTTGTCGCGCACCGACAGCAGCGGAAACACTTCGCGCCCCTCGGGCACGTGCATCAGGCCCTTGCGCACGATGGCGGCCGGGTCGCGGGCGGTGATGTCCTGGCCCTGGAACTCGATGGAGCCCTTGCGCGGGTCGATGATGCCGCTGATGGTCTTCAAGATGGTGGTCTTGCCCGCGCCGTTGCTGCCCAGTACGGCCGCGATCTCGCCGCGCCGAACCTGCAGGCTCACGCCCCGGATGGCCTTGATGGGGCCGTAGGCGCTTTCCACGTTCTGCAGGCGCAGCAGGGGCAGGTCGGCGGCGCTGGCCTGCGCGGTGCCTACGGGTTGGGCGGCCAGAACGGCGCTCATGCCCGCACCCCCACGCTGGAGCCCGCCGGACGGCGCAGGTTGCTTACGTCGTCGATGGTGCCGAGGTACGCTTCCACCACGCCAGGGTGTGTCTGCACCTCGCGCGGCGTGCCCATGGCCACCACCTCGCCCTGGTTCATGGCCAGCACGCGGTCAGAAACCTTGGACACCAGCGACATGTCGTGCTCCACCATCAGCACCGTGATGCCCAGCTCGTGCTGGATGTCCTGGATCCAGAAGGCCATGTCGTCGGTTTCCTCCACGTTCAGGCCGGACGAGGGCTCGTCGAGCAGCAGCAGCTGCGGCTCGGTGCACAGCGCCCGGGCCAGTTCCACCACCTTGCGCACGCCGTACGGAAGGCCGGCCACCATGGTGTCGCGGTAGTGCTGCAGGTCGAGAAAGTCGATGATCTGCTCGGCCTTTTCACGCGCCAGGATTTCCCCTTCGCGCACCTTGCGGGTAAAGAAGATTTCGGACCACAGCCGGCTGTGCTGCCGGGTATGGCGCCCGATGAGCAGGTTGTGCAGCACGCTGGCGTGCTCGAACAGCTCGATGTTCTGGAACGTGCGCGCAATGCCCAGGCCCGCGACCTTGTGCGGCGGCTGATCGGTCAGCGGCAGCATCGCGCCGCCGGGCCCCGCGTAGGCAATGGTGCCGTGGGTGGGCGTGTAGATGCGGCTGATGAGGTTGAACACGGTGGTCTTGCCCGCGCCATTGGGGCCGATGAGGGTGAACACCTCGCCGCGCCGCACGTCAAAGCTCACATCGTTGACCGCCAGCACGCCGCCAAAGCGCACGCTGAGGTTCTGGGCGCTGAGCAGTACATCGGCGTTGTTCATGGGCAAAGCAGTGTTGGTCATTCACTTGTCCACGAGGTGATTGCATGGCCGTTGAAACCGGCGCGACCGAGACCAGTGCCCCCGCGCAAGGGCCGCCCCGCCGCGGTGGGGGCGTCCCCCTCCCGACTCGCGCAGCGAGACGAGAGAGGGGGAAGGCGCGAAGCGACTCAGGGGGTGCTTCATTTCAACCTGTCGGATTTTTGGAATGACTTTTGCCGCTTGAACATCCCCTTGCGGTAGAACGGGAACATCTGCAGCCAGGTGCGCATCTTGAGCCAGCGGCCGTACAGGCCCATGGGTTCGAACAGCACAAAGGCGATCAGCACCGCGCCATACACAACGGCTTGCAGGCCAGGGGCCTGGCCGACGGAGTCCGGCAGAAAATCCTTGGAGAGCGCGATCAGCTGCGGCATCGAGATCAGGAAGATCGCGCCCAGGAAGGCGCCGTGCACCGAGCCCAGGCCGCCGATCACGATCATGAGCAGCAGGTCGATGGACTGCAGGATGTTGAACTGATCGGGCGAGATGAACTGCAGCTTGTGCGCATACAGCGCGCCACCGATGCCCGCCAGCGCGGCCGACAGCGAAAACGACAGCGTCTTGTAGCGCGCCAGATGAATGCCCATGCTCTGCGCCGAGATCTCCGAATCGCGGATGGCCACAAAGGCCCGGCCCGTGGGCGAACGCAGCAGGTTCAGGATGGCCAGCGTGCTCACCACCGTGATCAGCAGGCACAGAAAATAGAACGACCCCGTGCTCTCGAACGAGTAGCCGAACATCTGCGGCGGCACCAGGTGCTTGCCCGAGTTGCCGCCCGTCACCGACTCCCAGCGCGCGAACACTTCTTCGACGATGAAGCCGAACGCCAGCGTGGCCATGCCCAGGTAGATGCCCTTCACGCGCAGTGCCGGCAGGCCCACCACCACGCCCACGGCGGCAGACAAGCCCGCCGCGCAGGCCAGCGACAGCGCAAACGGCCAGCCCATGCCCGTGAGCACGGCCTGCGTGTAGGCCCCCACACCCAGAAAGGCCGCGTGCCCCAGCGAGAACAGCCCCGTGAAGCCCGCCAGCAGCATCAGCCCCAGGCCGACGATGGCGTAGATGAGCACAAAGGTCAGCTGCGCCAGCCAGTACTCGGGCGCCACCCAGGGCGCGGCGATCAGCGCCAGGCCCAGCACGCTGTACCAGAACACATGGCCGCCGTGCTTGGCCAGCCGGATGTCTTGTTCGTAGGAGGTCTTGAAAAGAAAGCGCATGGGGTCAGACTTTCTTGCGCAGCTTTTCGCCGAACAGACCGTTGGGTTTGACCATCAGCATGATGAGCACCACGATGTACGCCGCCGTGTCCTTGAACCCATCGGGCAGGTAGAAGCCCGAGAGCGATTCGACGATGCCGATGACGAGCCCTCCCACGATGGCGCCGGGCAGGCTGCCAAAACCGCCCACCACCGCCGCCGGAAACGCCTTGAGCCCGATGAAGCCCATGTTGGCGTGCACAAAGGTGATGGGCGCCAGCAGCAGCCCGGCCACCGCCGCCACCACGGCCGCCAGCCCCCAGGCCAGGCCGTTGAGCCGCTGCACCGGAATGCCCATGTAGTAGGCGGCCAGCTGGTTCTGCGACGCAGCCTGCATCGCAATGCCCAGCTTGCTGTAGCGGAACATGGCGAACAGCAGCACGCACAGTACCCCCGTGGCGCCGATCACCACCAGCTGTTCGGCGCTCAGCACCAGCTCGCCCAGCCGCAGGGACTGGTTCTTGTAGGGCACGGGCAGCGTGTGGGTGTCGGTGCCGATGTTGGGGATCATCGTCACCAGCCCACGCAGCACGTAGCCGATGCCGATGGTGAGCATGACGATGGAGAACGCAGGCTGGCCCAGGATGGGGCGGATCACGGCACGCTCCACCGCCACGCCAAAAACGCCCATCGCCACGATGCTGGCCAGCACCGCGACCCAGAAGGGAAAGCCCAGCACCGTCATCAGCGTCAGGCCGCAGAATGCGCCCAGCATCATCAGCTCGCCCTGGGCGAAGCTCACGGTTTCGGTGGCCTTGTAGATGAGCACGAAGCCCAGAGCGATCAGCCCGTAGATGCAGCCCTGGGAGACACCGCTGACCAACAGTTGCACGAATTGCACCCTGGCTCTCCAGAAGATTTTTGCAAAGCGGTTGCTTTGCATAAATAATGCTGCCTGCGACGGCGCCACCTCGCACTCGGGGCTAACCCTGACCGGGGCGGCGCACGGACCCGCGCGATGAAAACTGCCCTCCATCGTGTGGGGTGGCGGCGCATATTGACGCAGCCACCTACCTCGCGCAATAGGATTAACGACGCCCTGCGAAGGCCCGCACCCCGGCAGACCCCAAGCCCCCTGCAGGCCTCGCGGCAATGGGTCGCCAAAGCGGTGTCGCGATGGTGACAGCGCGCGGCCCCAGGGTGCGCCCTGCGATGCGTGCGAGCCCCCGGCGGACCCTCGCGGGCATGGCTGCCAGGAACTTTTTTAATCAAAATGCTGCCCAGCGCTTATTCATAAAGCGCTGACAGCTATCAAAACAGGAGTGTGCGAGGTCATCGAATGTGTGACTCGCGCGCCCGAACCGACCGCCAGGAGACCCATGAGCAAATCCGCCCCCCCCGCGCCGCAGGCGTTCGAGCCCGCTTTCATCGCGGGGCTCAAGTCCATCTTTGAAGAGAAGATCGTGTTCAACCAGGTGCTGGGCCTGAAGGTGACCGAGCTGCGGCCCGATGGTGTCACCGGCCGCATCGACATGAAGCCCGACCTGGTGGGGCACTATGCCTACAACCGGGTGCACGGCGGCGTGATCAGCGCAGGGCTGGATGCGATGGGCGGACTGGCCGTGATGGCCGCGATTGGCGCCAAGCACATGGACGAGCCGCCCGAGCAGCGCCTGCACCGGTTCGCCAAGCTGGGCACCATCGACCTGCGCATTGACTACCTGCGGCCCGGCATCGGCAGCCACTTTGAGCTGCGCGCCCAGGTGCTGCGCCTGGGCTCGCGCGTGGCCACCACCCGCATGGAGTTTCTGGGGCCGGACGGGCAGATCATGTCGGCGGGCGCGGCGGCATACATCGTGTCCTGATTCGGCCATTCCTTCCACCCCACACCATTTCTCTCGCATCGTTGAGCGACTCGCGAAGGGAGGGGCCATCGCCCGGCCGCCATCGCCAGGGCGGCGTCAGCGGCCTCGCTGGGCCGTATGTGTGATCCCGCAAGCCTTGCAAGCGCATGCTACGCATGAACCGTTTCGTTACCGTTCTTGCGTAACGAAGGCATCTTCGGCGGCGCGTGCTGCCTAGCATGGGGCCTCTTTTCTAGGAGATCTGATGGCCGTGCAAAACCCCTTCTTTGGCAAGCGTGAAACCGAATCCTTTCAACCCCGCCACAGTGCCAGCCCGTCCTCGGTGCTAGGCAGCAACGCCGCCGCCAGCCACGCCGCGGCAGCGCAGGCGTCGGCCACCAGCCAGGCCGTGCCACCGGCCGCATCGGCCGCCGATTCGTCGGGCAGCAAGCTCACCGTGGGCCCCAACATCAAGCTCAAGGGCGTGGAAATCACCGATTGCGACACCCTGGTGGTGGAGGGCACGGTGGAGGCCACGATGGATTCGCGCGTGATCCAGATCTCGCAGAACGGCGCCTTCAAGGGCTCGGCAGAGATCGACATCGCCGAAATCCACGGCGAATTCAGCGGCACGCTCACCGTGCGCCAGAAGCTCGTGATCTATGGCACCGGCAAGGTCAACGGCAAGATCCGTTACGGCAAGCTGGTGGTGGAAGAGGGCGGCCAACTGGCCGGCGAGATCAACGCAGGCTTGGCGACTCCGGCCTCTACGGCGGCCGGCGCGCCCGGAGCGCAGCGCACGGCACCGCCCGTTGCGCGCACCGAGTCCGCAGCACTGGCCGCCTGAGCCTGAGCCAGCGCCGCACGGCCCGGCCCCGCCACCGCCCGCGGCATCAGGCAGATGCCGCGGGCCGCGGCACGGGCCGCGGGCGGCCCTGCTCGTCGATCGCCACGTAGGTCAGGCGCGCCTCGGTCACCTTCACATACTGCCCCTGGGTGGCAAACCGCTCGGCATACACCTCGACTTCCACGGTCACCGAGGTGTTGCCCACGCGCGTGATGGCCGAGAAGAACGACAGGATGTCGCCCACGCGCACCGGCTGCTTGAAGATGAATTCGTTGACCGCCACGGTGGCCATGCGGCCCTGCATGTGGCGGGCGGGCAGCACCGACCCGGCCAGGTCCACCTGCGCCATCACCCAGCCGCCAAAGATGTCGCCGTTGCCGTTGGTGTCCGCCGGCATGGGGATGACCTTGAGCACCAGTTCCTTGTCGGTGGGTAATGCGGCGGGGGGCGGGCTGAAAATGGCAGACATGGGCACAATCCTGTGAAGAGCGGCGGTTGCGCGCTCTGATGAAAACGAACCGGATTGTCCCTCATGCGCCGCTCTGGCGAAGCCCTCCCTGCCCCTTCCACTGTCAGCGCGCCGGCCCCGGCCTCCACACCGGCACAGTCCGACTGGTCCACGCTCGGCCGCCTGTTTCCCTACCTCTGGCAGTACAAGTGGCGCGTGCTGGCGGCGCTGGGCTTCATGGTGGGCGCCAAGCTCGCCAACGTGGGCGTGCCGCTGCTGCTGAAAAACCTGGTGGATGCGATGAGCATCGGCCCCGGCGACCCCACGGCCGTGCTGGTCGTGCCCGTGGGCCTGCTGCTGGCCTATGGGCTGCTGCGGCTGTCCACCTCGGTGTTCACCGAGCTGCGCGAGCTGGTGTTCTCGCGCGCCACGCAGGGCGCCACGCGCAGCATCGCGCTGGCCACGTTCGAGCACCTGCATGCATTGAGCCTGCGCTTTCACCTAGAGCGCCAGACCGGCGGCATGACGCGCGACATCGAACGCGGCGTGAAGGGCATCGAGTCGCTGATCTCGTACTCGCTCTACAGCATCGTGCCCACGCTGATCGAGGTGGCGCTGGTGCTGACCATCCTGGCCGTGAAGTTCGATGCCTGGTTCGCCTGGATCACGCTGCTGGCGCTGGCCAGCTACATCGTCTTCACGGTGACGGTGACCGAATGGCGCACCAAGTACCGGCGCGAGGCCAACGAGCTGGATTCGGCCGCGCACACCAAGGCCGTGGATTCGCTGCTCAACTACGAAACCGTCAAGTACTTCAACAACGAGGCGTTCGAGGCGCAGCGCTACGACGAGAGCCTGGACCGCTACCGCCGCTCGCGCATCAAGGCGCAGGCCACTCTGTCGCTGCTCAACACCGGGCAGCAGCTCATCATCGCCACCGCCCTGGTGGCCATGCTGTGGCGCGCCACCCAGGGCGTGGCGGCGGGCACCATGACGCTGGGCGATCTGGTGATGGTCAACGCCTACATGATCCAGCTCTACATCCCGCTCAATTTTCTGGGCGTGATCTACCGCGAGATCAAGCAGAACCTGACCGACCTGGACAAGATGTTCACCCTGCTCGATCGCGAGCGCGAGGTGGCCGACGCGCCCGGTGCCCAGCCGCTGGCGGGGCTGGACCAGCCCACCGTGCGGTTTGAAGACGTGCACTTCGCCTACGAACCCCAGGCCGGCCGCACCATCCTGCAGGGCGTGAGTTTTGAGATACCGGCGGGTAAGACCGTGGCCGTGGTTGGCCCCTCGGGCTCGGGCAAGAGCACGCTGGCGCGTCTGCTGTTCCGCTTCTACGACATCCAGCAGGGCCGCATCACCATTGCCGGGCAGGACATCCGCAGCGTCACGCAGGGCAGCGTGCGCCAGGCCATCGGCATCGTGCCGCAGGACACGGTGCTCTTCAACGACACCGTGGCCTACAACATCGCCTATGGCCGCCCGGGCGCGCCGCAGGAAGAGATCGAGGCCGCCGCCCGCGCCGCGCGCATTCACGACTTCATCGCATCCACCCCCAAGGGCTACGCCACCATGGTGGGCGAGCGCGGGCTCAAGCTCTCGGGCGGCGAAAAGCAGCGCGTGGCCATTGCGCGCACCTTGCTCAAGAACCCGCCCATCCTGATCTTTGACGAGGCCACCAGCGCGCTGGACTCGGCCAACGAGCGCGCCATCCAGGCCGAGCTGCAGGGCGTGGCGCAGAACAAGACCGCGCTGGTGATCGCGCACCGCCTGTCCACCGTGGTGGACGCGCACGAGATTCTGGTCATGGATGCGGGCCGCATCATCGAGCGCGGCACCCACGCCCAGCTGCTGGCCCAGGGCGGCCGATACGCCAGCATGTGGTCATTGCAACAGGAGTCCCCCTGAGTCGCCTGCGGAGCCTTTCCCCAGAGGGGGACGACGCCCTCGCTGCGGGGCGGCCCTTGCTCGGTGTCCCGCGCCTTGGCCGCGCCAGTTTGGTACGTGCTGCCCTTGGCGCAAGACGCAAGGTGTAGCGCGCTGTTTTCTTTTTTGTTTTTTGTACTTGTCGAGATTGCACGATCCCATGAAGCCCGTCCTGCTTGCCCTCATGTTCCTGTCCGAAGAACACCGCGCCCAGATGGCGCAGTCGTTCGAGCTGATCTACGCGCCCGACGCGGCGCAGGCCGCCGCCGCCATTGCCGGGCACGGCGCGCGCATCACCGTGGTGCTCACCATTGGCGCCACGGGCCTGTCTGCCGCGCAGATCGACGCTTTGCCCAACGTCACCCTCATCTGCGCCCTGGGCGCGGGTTACGAGAACATCGCGGTGGCGCACGCCAAGGCGCGCGGCATCGTGGTGGCCAACGGCGCGGGCACCAACGACGACTGTGTGGCCGACCATGCCTTTGGCCTGCTGATCGCCGCGCAGCGCCGCATCCTGCCGCTCGACAAGGCCACGCGCGCGGGCGTCTGGCGCACGGCACTGCCGTTGCCGCCCAACGTGTCGCACAAGCGCCTGGGCATCATCGGCCTGGGCACCATCGGCAAGAAGATCGCGCAGCGTGCGCTGGGCTTCGAGATCGAGGTGGGCTATCACAACCGCACCCCGCGCACCGACGTGGGCTACCGCTACTTTGGCGACGTGGTGGCGCTGGCCGACTGGGCGGACTTCCTCATCGTCGCCACGCCCGGCGGCGCAGGCACACAGCACCTGGTCAACGCCGCCGTGCTGAACGCGCTGGGCCCGCGCGGCGTGGTGGTGAATATCGCGCGCGGCAGCGTGATCGACACCGCTGCCCTGGCCGCCGCGCTGCGCGAGGGCCGCATCGCCGCTGCAGGGCTGGACGTGTACGAGAGCGAGCCCACCCCGCCCACCGCATTGCTGGGCCTGGACAACGTGGTGCTCACCCCCCACGTGGCTGGCTGGTCGCCCGAGGCGGTGCAGGCCTCGGTGGACCGGTTCCTGGAGAACGCGCGCCGCCACCTGGCGGGGCAAGCCCCGGTGTCTCCGCTCTGAAAATATGAATAAAAAATGGCTCGGATGTCCTGCATAACCCTCGCGAGTCGGTGGTAGTGCGGATCGGGAT
>NZ_JBMIRS010000181.1:0-17830 GCF_049198005.1 Paracidovorax sp. MALMAid1276
TCACCCTTTGGGCCGGGGCAGCGGCGGGCACCCGGCTGCGTTGCCTGCCTTGTCAAGGCAGCCAGCCTTGACTGCGCCAGGCGCCTGTCCGGGCATCCCGCTGCAGCCCCGGCGCACAGTCGATTTCTCGGATTCAGTGGACTAGAGCGTACCGTAGCTGTGCAACCCGCTCAGGAACATGTTCACCCCCAGAAACGCGAACGTGGTCACCGCCAGACCCACGAGCGCCCACCAGGCTGACACCGTGCCGCGCAGCCCTTTCATCAGGCGCATGTGCAGCCAGGCCGCATAGTTGAGCCAGACGATCAACGCCCAGGTCTCCTTCGGGTCCCAGCTCCAGTAGCCGCCCCAGGCCTCCGCCGCCCAGAGGGCGCCCAGCACGGTGGCGATGGTGAAGAACGCAAACCCCACGGCGATGGACTTGTACATCACGTCGTCCAGGATTTCGAACGACGGCAGGCGTTCTGCGATGCGCTTGCGACCAAGCAATATGCCGGCCACGATGAGCGCCGAGATGCCGAAATACACCATCCAGTAGCCGCCGCCGCTGTCGGACGCGCCCTGGCGGAACACGATGGGCTCAAAGCACAGCACCACGCCCAGCAGCCACAGTGGCGCCAGCTTGTACCAGCGGGTCTCAGTGGCCTGCTGCTTGATGAGATAGGCAAAGGCCACCATGGCGGCCAGCGCAAAGGTGCCATAGCCGATGAAGTTGGCGGGTACGTGCAGCTTCATCCACCAGCTCTTGAGCGCGGGCACCAGCGGCTGGATCTCGTGCGCCTCGCGCACCACCGTGTACCACAGCAGAAAACCCACCGCCGCACTCACCACCAGCATCACGAAGCCGCCCAGCGCGCGCGTGTCGTACTGCTCTTCGTAGTAAAGATAAAACGCCGCTGTCATCCAGCAGAACAGCACGAACACTTCGTAGAGGTTGCTCACCGGGATGTGGCCGATGTCGGGGCCGATCAGGTAGCTCTCGTACCAGCGCACCAGCGTGCCGATGAGCGCCATGGCCACCGCCACCCACGCAATGCGCGATCCGATGAGGCCCATGGTGCGGCCCTCGCCGCGCGAGAACATGCCGATCCAGTAGAACGCCGTGCTCATGAAGAACAGCATGCTCATCCACAGGATGGCGGACTGGCTGGAGAGGAAATACTTGAGGCCGAACACCGTGTCGGCGCGCGCCAGTTGCCCCGCGCCGTCCTGCTGATACAGGCCAATGGCCATCAGCGCGAACGCCGCCACGATGAGCAGAAGGCCGCGCAAGGGCCGCCAGAACCAGCACAGCCAGATGGTGCACGGGATGGCCCCCAGCAGAATGCCTTTTTCATAGCCATCCATGAAGCTGCCGTAGCGCTGCAGCGCGAACAGCCCACCCACCACCACCAGAGCGGCAAACAGCCAGTCAAACCAGTTGCGGCGCGCAAAGAAGCCTTCGTTCAGCGTGATGGTCGCTGCCGCTGCAGTCGAAGGGGAGGAGGAGGTCGCGGGATTCATGGTGAGCCTTCGCGGGGCGGTGCCCCGATCAGTTTCTGTGCGAGCTGGACAAATTCCTGGTCGCCGTCCAGCGTCTTGCGGTTGGTGGAGAGCGCCATGGTGGCGTGCGTGCGCCCATCGCCCGGCGCCAGCCAGACCCAGATGCGCCGCTCGCGCACATACAGCATGGCAAAAATGCCCAGGATCAGCAAGGCGCAGCCCAGGTAGACGATGTTTCTGCCGGGCGCTCGCGCCACCTGGAAAACGCTGGCCTGCACCTGCGTGAAATCCTTGAGCTCGAAGGCCAGCGGCGCGGGGTAGATCTGGGCATCGCTCAGCGACAGCACCGCCTGTGTCATGAAGGCGCGCGTGCGTTCATCCTGCGGCAGCGCCGGCAGTCCGGCGCGCTGGCGGGACAGCTGTGCCACCTCGAAAAGCGTGCCGTTGAGGATGCGCACCAGAACCTCGCCCGCGCGCTCGCGTTCGGCTTCGGGCACGTTGCCCTCCATGAAGTCGGACACGGCCTGCAAGCCGCCCGAGGGCTTGCCATTCACCATGCCCTGGCCCGCGAACAATGCCAGCGCGCGCAGTGCCGATTGGTACAGCTGCTCGGCCAGATCGGGGCGCGAATTGTCGATGGCCTGGGCGACGTAGCGCCGCACGGCCTCCTCGCGCGTGGGTGCGTCGGCCAGCGCTGCCTTCATGCGCAAGAAGCCGTCCATGCCGCCCTGCTCGTCCGCCGGAATGCGCAGGTAGCGAAAAGGCTCTGAAGGGGTTTCGCGCACACCGAGCAGGAACACGGCTACGCCGTCGCCCGTGTCCACCGGCAGCATGTAGTTGTGGAACTCGCGGGCCTGGCCGGCGGCGTCGCGCAGCTTGTAGTTCACGCTGGGGCCCACGTTGCGCAGCTCTTTTTTGGTGACCGTCTTGTTGGCGGCCCCCAGGCGCGATTCCACCGACTCGCGCAGATCGACCTTGCGCACATCGGCGCCGGAGCCGCTGCCCGACGCGTCTGCGAAATTCTCGACGTTGATGGTGCGCAGCGCGGTGAATTCCAGCGTCAGCGTGTCGGCACCGGCGCCACCGCCACTGTTGACGAGCTGGGTCGAGCCGCCCACCACGCCCTCCACATCAAACCCCTTGGCGCCCGCCACCATGGGCACGGCGCGCAGCTTGAGGTGCGAACCCCCGTCGTCAAAGCTCGACTGGTAGATCTCGATGCCCTTGTAGCTGGCCGGATGGTTCACCTCGACGCGCGCAGGCGTCTTCTCGCCCGTGGCCTTGTCGTGAATGATGATCTCGCTGGCAAACAGCTTGGGCATGCCGGTGGAATAGTGCTCCACGATGAACTTCTTGAGCTCGATGGCAAAAGGCAGGTCCTGCAGCAGCACGCCGTCGGACTGGTTCAGGATGGCCGTGCTGGACTGCGTGCCCTCGGCCACCAGCAGGTTGCCGCGAAAGGTGGGGTTGCGCTCCGATAGCCGGTGCTCGGGCTGCACGTCGGCAATCAGCCCGCCGCCGGAGTACACCGACTTGCCGCCCAGCAGCATCTGCGCGCGCACGATGAGGTCGCCGTCCAGCAGCCCGCCCACGCACACGAGCACGATGGCACTGTGCGCGGCAATGTAGCCGAGCTTGTTGGCGGCACCCGCCTTCGCGGCCACCATCCAGCCCGTGCCGACGCCGGCGCTGGTGTCGCGCTGCTGCAGCCGCACCTTCCAGCCGCCGCCCGCCAGCAGCGTGCCAATGCGCCGCGCCTCGACCTCGGCAGACTGGGGCAGCTCGGCCTCGGCCTTGTGGTGAAACGCCTTGAGGCTCTGCTCGCGGATGTTTTCCTTGTAGGCCTTCAGGTCCACCAGGATCTTGGGCGTGTTCCGGGCGATGCACAGCGAGGTACTGATGACGAGAAAGGCCAGGATCAGCAGGAACCACCAGGCGCTGTACACCGCGTTGAGCTGAAGGGCGCCGAACAGCTCGGCCCAGAACGGCCCGAACTGGTTGACGTAGTTGGCCGCCGGTTCGTGCTGCTTGAGCACCGTGCCGATCACCGATGCGATGCAGATCACCGTCAGCAGCGAGATGGCGAACCGCATGGACGACAGCAGTTCGATCGCGGCGCGCCAGGCCTGGGAACCAGACTGGATGCGAAGGCCTTGGGTGGAGTCGGACATGGAGGAGCCAGGGGCGGAAACGCGGCGCAAGCCGAAAGAAAAAAGGGCGGGACCATCACCTCGATGGACCCGCCCGTTTTGGGTTTGTTATTGGCGGTAGGTTCCGTGCGGCCGGGTCAGCCAGGCCGCGCGTTGATCGGTGTCAATCAACCATCAGCGCAGGCCGGCAATGTAGTCCGACACGGCCTTGATTTCCTTGTCGTTGAGCTTGGCGGCCACTTGCGTCATCTGGGTGCTGTTGGCGCGCGTGCCATCACGGAACATCACGAGCTGCGCAGCGGTGTAGTCAGCGTGCTGGCCGGACAGGCGTGGGTATTGGGCAGGGATGCCGGCGCCGTTGGGGCTGTGGCATCCTGCGCAGGCCGCGATGTTGCGGTCTGCAATGCCGCCCCGGTAGATGCGCTCGCCCAGCGTGACCAGGTCCTTGTCCTTGGCGAAGCCGGGCTTGGCAGCCTTGGCAGTGACCCAGTAGGCAATGTTCTTCATGTCGTCGTCCGACAGCGCGGCGGCAAAGCCCTTCATCACGGCGTTGTTGCGCTTACCGGACTTGAACTCTTGCAGCTGCTTGACCAGGTATTCGGGATGCTGCTGCGACAGCTTGGGATTGGCCGCGATGGCCGAATTGCCATCGGCGCCGTGGCAGGCGGCGCAGACCGCGGTGTAGCTCGCCTCACCCTTCACGAGATCGGGCTTGGCTGCCGCCTTGGGTGCCGCTGCGGGAGCTTGCCCCGCTGCGTAGGCCGAGAACACAGGTGCTGCCAGTGCGGCAGCCGTCAGCAAAGAGGCGAGCAACTTCATATCGAGGGTGTATGTTTATGTGCGCAAAACTTGGCGATTCTACAATGAGCACCCCAAGCCTCCCAAACTCCCATGACGACCTCTCCCACTGTGCCAGTTGCTGGCTCTCTTCCGCCTGCACCTGACGCCAAGATCGCCATGGGGTGGATGCACACCGCCCGGTTCCTGACCACGGCCGCCCAGCTGCACCACCTGCCGCCCATCGAGGTGCCCGAGATCGCCTTCGTGGGCCGCTCCAACGCCGGCAAGTCCACCTGCATCAACACCCTGACCCAGCAAAAGCAGTTGGCCTTCGCCTCCAAGAAGCCCGGCCGCACGCAGCACATCAACCTGTTCGCGCTGGGCAAGCAGGGCGTGACGGACGCTGTGCTGGCCGACCTGCCCGGCTACGGCTACGCGGCCGTGTCGCGTTCTGACAAGGTGCGCTGGCAGCAGGTGATGGTCAACTACCTGGTCAGCCGCCCCGGTCTCACCGGCATCGTGCTGCTGTGCGACCCACGCCTGGGCCTGACCGAGCTGGACGAGGCATTGCTCGAAGTGGTGCGCCCACGGGTCGAACAAGGCCTGAAGTTCCTCATCGTGCTGACCAAGGCCGACAAGCTCACGCGCGCCGAGCAGGCCAAGGTGCTGTCGATTACGCGACTGAACGCGGGCGGCGGAGAGGTGAAGATGTTCTCGGCCCTGAAGAAGCAGGGCGTGGACGAGGTGGCGCAGCTGCTGTGGCAGTGGGCGCACCCGGTGGGCGCGGCCACACCCGCAGCGCCGGCCGAGGCCATCACCGATGCCGACACCGACGCCGAGGCCGGCCCCGCACCGGGGTTGGCCCCCGACGATTTGCAGTCAAAGTAGGCCCCAGCGCTTATCCATCAAGCGCTGGAAGCTATTAAAAATATAGCGAACAGTGGACAGCGCCATGATCGACACCCGCTCCGTCTCCCTGCCCCACGGCACCACCTTGCACTGCCGCACGAGCGGCGTGGCGGGGCGCCCGGTGATGCTGTTCCTGCATGGCTTCC
This sequence comes from Paracidovorax sp. MALMAid1276, assembly GCF_049198005.1. Lineage (NCBI taxonomy): Bacteria > Pseudomonadati > Pseudomonadota > Betaproteobacteria > Burkholderiales > Comamonadaceae > Paracidovorax > Paracidovorax sp. MALMAid1276. The sequence continues at coordinate 5,468 of NZ_JBMIRS010000181.1, forward strand.
CCGAGGGCGCCTTCATCTGGGACGAGCAGCTGGCACACTTTGCGCGGCCTGAGAACGGCGGCTACCGGTGCATCGCTCCGTACCTGCGGGGCTTTGGCGCGTCGAGCAGCCCGGCCGATGTCGAGGCCTACCGGGCCAAACACCTGGTGCAGGACCTCTCCGCGCTGATCGCCGCCGAGGCCCCGGGCGGCGTGCTGGAATGCCTGGTGGCACACGACTGGGGCGGCGCCGTGGCCTGGAACCTGGCCAACCAGCAGCCGCAGCGCATGAAGCGCCTGGCCATCATCAATTCGCCCCACCCCGGCGCCTTCGTGCGCGAGCTGTCGCACAACGCGGCCCAGCAGGCCGCTAGCCAGTACATGCACTTCCTGTGCCGCCCCGACGCAGAGACCCTGCTGGCCGAGGACGATTTCCGCCGCCTGTTTGCCTTCTTCGACGACCCTGCAGGGCGCGCCCCCGCCTGGCTGACGGAACCGGTGCGCGCCCAGTACCGCGCGCTGTGGCAGCAGGGCCTGACCGGCGCGTGCAACTACTACCGCGCCAGCCCCATCCGCCCGCCGCGCGACGATGACCCGGGCGCACAGGCCATCACGCTGCCCGAGTCCATGCTCACCGTGGCCGTGCCCACGCTGGTGCTGTGGGCGATGGACGACCCCGCGCTGCTGCCGGGGCTGCTGGACGGCCTGCCGGGCTGGATCCCGCGGCTGCAGGTGCAGCCGATCGAACACGCGACGCACTGGGTGGTGCACGAACACCCGGAACGCGTGGCCCAGGAGCTGCGCCGGTTCGTGCAATCAAATCAATAGCACTCAGCCCATACAGGATAAGCGCTGAGGCCGATTTTCAACCGGAATCAATACACCGGCGGCTCGCCCTCGGGCCGCGTCTTGAAGCGCTTGTGCACCCAGTAGTACTGCTCGGGCATGGTGTCGATCACGGCCTGCAGCTCGCGGTTCATGCGTGCGGTGTCGGCCTCTGCATCGTCGGTGGGGTAGTCGGCCCAGGCGGGCGAGACCTCGGCGACGTAGCCGGTCGGCGTCATGCGCGAGTACACGCCCACCACCTTGGCCCGGCCCAGCCGCGCAAAGCGGGGCAGCGACGGAATCGTGGCCGCCGTCACGCCATAGAACGGCACGAACAGCGAATCGTTGCGGCCGTAGTCCATGTCGGGCAGCAGGTACAGCAGCCCGCCCTTGCGCAGGTTGGCGATGATGGGCTTGACGCCGTCGGCGCGGTTGAGCATGCGCACGTCGCCAAAGCGCTGGCGCCCGGCCATGAACCAGGCGTCCACCGCCGGGTCGGGGTGCGTGGCGAAGATGGACGTGAAGGCCCTCGACGTGTTCAGCGGCAGGGCCAGGCCACCGGCGTCCAGGCCATAGAAGTGCGGCGCAAACAGGATGGTGGGCGTGTCGCCCTCCAGCTCGTGCATGGCGCCACTCAGGCGCACGCGCTGTTCCACCACATGGCGCGGCGCCGACCACAGCCAGCTGCGGTCCAGCCAGGTCTGGCAGAAGGCCACGAAGTTGGAGCGCGCCACCGCGCGGCGGCGCCCCTCGGTCCAGTCGGGAAAACACAGCGCCAGGTTGCGCAGCGCCACCTTGCGCCGCCGCACCACCAGCGCATAGGCCACCTGCCCCAGCAACCAGCCCATGCCGCGCAGCACCGGCAGCGGCAACCGCGCCAGCACGCCCATGAACCACACACCCAGGCGGCCGCTCATGCACCGGCCTCGGCGGTTGCGGGCGGCGGCGCATCGACGCGCGGCTGCTTGTAGCGGCCGTAGCCCCACAGGTACTGCGCGGGACATTGTCGGATCAGGTGCTCCATGGCCTGGTTGATCTGCAGCACCGCCTGCGCCATGTCGTCGGACAGCGGCGCGGGCAGCGGCTCGAAGTGGGTGACGTAGCCACGCCCCCAAGGCAGGCGCTCGCAGCGCGCCAGCACCACGGCCGCGCCCGTCTGCTGCGCCAGGCGCACGGCCAGCGTCATGGTGTAGGCGTCACGGCCGAAGAACGGCGCCCACAGGCCCTGGCCCGAGGGCGGCACCTGGTCGGGCAGCAGGCCCACGGCCTCGCCCCGGCGCAGGGCCTTGATCATCTGGCGCACGCCCGCCAGCGTGGTGGGCACGGCCAGCATGCCGGGGCGGTTGCGGGCGGTCTCCATCACCTTGGCCAGCCAGGCCTGGCGCGCGGGGCGGTACAGCACGGTGATCGGCCCGCGCTCAGCGCTGAAGCGCTGCGCCGCGGCCTGGGCCGACAGCTCGAAGCAGCCCAGGTGCGGCGTGAGGTACAGAACGCCGCGCCCCTGCGCATAGGCCTGCTCCACACAGGCCTCGCCCCGCAGCGCGCAGGGCATGGTCGCACCCAGCCACAGGCGCGGCAGCTCGGCCACCATGCGGCCGGCGTGGGCCACCGCAGCACGCACCTGCCCGAACGAATACCCGGCCAGCGCCGAGTGGGCCAGAAAGCGGCGCCGGTACGTGGGCGACGCGATGAACGCCGCCCAGCCCATGGCCGCGCCCAGGGCGTGCAGCACCCACAGAGGAAACACGGAAAAGAATCGGAAGACGAGTGGCATTAAAATGCGGGGGTCGCTGAGTTAAATGAGCAACTTGCAGGGCGACGTAAAAAAAATCTGCTAAAGCGTTCGCCAGAGCTCCTTCGGGGTGAGGGCAACGCCCCAAATGCCGACACAGGAGTTTATTCAAATGGCGAACGACTTTCTCTTCACCTCGGAATCCGTCTCGGAAGGCCACCCCGACAAGGTGGCGGACCAGATTTCGGACGCGATCCTCGACGCGATCTTCAAACAAGACCCCCGCAGCCGCGTGGCGGCCGAAACGCTGACCAACACCGGCCTCGTCGTGCTGGCCGGCGAGATCACCACCAACGCCCACGTGGACTACATCCAGGTGGCGCGCGACACCATCAAGCGCATCGGCTACGACAACACCGACTACGGCATTGATTACAAAGGCTGCGCCGTGCTCGTGGCCTACGACAAGCAGAGCAACGACATCGCCCAGGGCGTGGACCACGCGAGCGACGACCACCTGAACACCGGTGCCGGTGACCAGGGCCTGATGTTCGGCTACGCCTGCGACGAGACGCCCGAGCTGATGCCCGCGCCCATCTACTACGCGCACCGCCTGGTCGAGCGCCAGGCCCAGCTGCGCAAGGACGGCCGCCTGCCCTTCTTGCGCCCAGACGCCAAGTCGCAAGTGACGATGCGCTACGTGGACGGCAAGCCCCACAGCATCGACACCGTGGTGCTCTCCACCCAGCACCACCCCGAGCAGAGCGAGACGCAGACCAAGATGAAGGCCTCGTTCACCGAGGCCATCATCGAAGAGATCATCAAGCCCGTGCTGCCCCAGGAATGGCTCAAGGACACGCGCTACCTGATCAACCCCACCGGCCGCTTCGTCATCGGCGGCCCGCAAGGCGACTGCGGTCTCACGGGCCGCAAGATCATCGTGGACACCTACGGCGGTGCCTGCCCGCACGGCGGTGGCGCCTTCAGCGGCAAGGACCCGACGAAGGTGGACCGCTCGGCCGCCTACGCCGCGCGCTACGTCGCCAAGAACATCGTGGCGGCCGGCCTGGCGCGCCAGTGCCAGATCCAGGTGGCCTACGCCATCGGCGTGGCCGAACCGATGAACATCACGGTCTACACCGAAGGCACGGGCGTGATCCCCGACGAGCAGATCGCCCAGCTGGTGCGCGCGCACTTCGACCTGCGCCCCAAGGGCATCATCCAGATGCTCGACCTGCTGCGCCCCATCTACGAAAAGACCGCCGCCTACGGCCACTTCGGCCGCGAAGAACCCGAGTTCAGTTGGGAGAAGACCGATAAAGCTGCGGCACTGCGTGCCGCAGCCGGGCTGTAAAGCCCGCCGCGCTTTAGAGCGGTTTTCGGTCTTCGGGCGGAGTTCATATCGCGTGAGCGATGTGAACGGAGACCAACGTACGGACAAGGCTGCTGCACTCCGTGCAGCAGCCTGGCTGCAAATCCCGCCGCCCCCCACCCTCACCCCAAGCCGCAGTGCCCACCCACTGCGACTTTTTTCTTTCCCACGCCCGTCCAGCGCACCGCCTCTCTCCTACAGCCACATCCCGCGCGTGCTGACGGCAGCGCCTTGCCCCTCTCAGTATCTTTGGTTCACGTCTTGACGCAGCGCAAGGCTGCATCTCAACCCCCGCAAGGAGTGCCCATCATGCTGAAGTACGCCATCATTTTTGCCCTGATCTCCCTCGTTGCCGGTGCGCTGGGCTTCACCGGTGTGGCTGCCGGTGCCGCCGGGATCGCCAAGGTGCTGTTCGTGATCTTCCTGATCATCGCCGTCGTGTTTGTGGTGCTGGCCGTCGCCGGCGTGGGCGCCGCGCGCAAGGCTCTCAAATAACGGGCCCCGCGCCCGCCCCCTCCCACGACAACATCCACAACCCACGAAAGCCTTTTCATGTCCCAGAACATCTTTGAAGCCCTGCGCGAGAGCCACGAACGGCAGCGCGACCTGTACCGCCAGCTCGTAGCCACCAGCGGCGACACGCCCGAGCGCCAGGCGCTGTTCGAACAGCTCAAGACCGAGCTGCTCGCGCACGAGCTGGCGGAAGAGCGCCACTTCTACGTCCCGCTCATGGACCACGACGCAGGCGTCGACCTGTCCCGCCATGCCATCGCCGAACACCATGAGCTCGACGAACTGGTGGAGTCGCTGGAAGATGCCGACCCCGCAACACCGGCATGGCTGCCGCTGGCCAAGAAGCTGGCGGACAAGGTGGAGCACCACCTGAAGGAGGAAGAACACAAGTTCTTCCAGATGGCGGGCAAGCTGCTGACGGAAAAGCAGAAAGCGCAGCTGGCGAAGGACTACGTCGCCACCTACGAAGAGGCCAAGACCACCACCGCCTGACCCCGCTGCGCCTTCCCTTCAGGCGGCGGGGTCCTGGGCCTGCACCACGCAGTTGCGCCCTTGCGACTTGGCGGCATACAGCGCCGTGTCAGCGCGCTTGATGAGCGCGTGGCTATCTTCCTTGTGGTCCCAGGTGGCCACACCAAAACTGGCGCTGACGTGGCCCACTGCGTCGAACGGCACGCTGGCGATGCGCGCCCGCACGGCTTCGGCCATGGCCATGGCCGCGTCCATGGGGGTTTCCTTGAGCAGGATGATGAACTCCTCGCCGCCAAACCGCGCAGCGCAGTCGGACGACCGCAGCAGTTCGCGCACGCGCAGGGCGGTGCTCTTGAGCACCACGTCCCCCGAGTCGTGCCCGAAGGTGTCGTTGATGCGCTTGAAGAAGTCGATATCGAACATCACCACCGACAGGCTGCTCTTCTTGATGCGTGTTTCCGCCATCTCTGTTTCCAGCCGCTCGAAGAACCGGCGGCGGTTGACCAGGTCGGTCAGGAAGTCCTTGGTGGCCAGGTCTTCCAGCTTGCTGTTGAGCCGCGCCATGGGCTCGATCACCAGCGACGACAGCGAGAGATTGAGCACCACGAACAGCAGCACAAAGCTCAGCACCAGCGCGCCCATGACGTTGTAGAACGTCTGGCGGGCCTTTTCCAGCGGGAAGTACATCGGCACCTTCACCACCTGGATGCCCACCGTCTCATTCATCTTCCAGCCGAAGCCGTTCTGGTCGCCATACACCTTGATCATGGTGGGCGGCGCGGCCTGCGGGGTGCTGTGGCAGGCCAGGCACTGCGGCTGGCGGATGGTGATGGGCCGTGCCACATACATGGCACGGTGCATGCCTTCGCCCACCTCGCCCGTCGCTTCCTTCTTGGGGTCCGCCCGGCCGTCGCGGAAGTCGCGGATGATGCGCTCTTCCCAGTCGTTGGCACGGTCGCGCAGGTTGGTGGGGTTGAGCACGGCCTCCTTGTACTCATAGCCCGGAAAGCGGTTCTGCAGGCGCCGCAGTGTCTCGGTGGCGGCATAGGCCGGCACGGTCTGCGGCAGGAACTTCTCGGCCAGCGTGACGTCGAGGTGGGGCTTGACCAGCTCGGTGGTGTAGTCGCGGATCGCCATGGCCGAGTGCATCATGATCTGCGAGTTGTGCTGAACCTCCTCGATGGCGGTCTTCTGCAGGAAGCGGTGCACATACAGGCCCGCCCCCAGCACGGCCAGCAGCAGCACGGCCGCCAGCACCAGATTGAATTTGAGCCGCAAAGACATGGATCTCCCTGTACGGCCGGGGCACGATGCCGCCGGTTCTTGGTTGAATGCCCGCGTTTTTGCCAGATTCCGTGGTTTCGGCCAAACCTTTTTTGCGCGCTGCGCCCGTTGTGCCGCGTGCGCGCTACAGCCCGCGCGTGCTCAGCGCCAGGCTGCGCCGGTATGCGGCCCGCACCCGGTACAGCTGCGCCGGCCGGTGCGCGCCGCCCGTCTGCAGCGCGCCGGGCAGTGGCTCCAGCAGCTCCAACTCGTCCATCTTGCGGCGAAAGCTCACCTTGTTCAGCGGTTCGCCCAGCACCGCCTCGTACACCGCCTGCAGCTGCGGCAGCGTGAACGGCTCGGTGCACAGGTGCACGGGCATCGACGAGTACTGGCTTTTGCTGCGCACCCTCGCCACGGCCGCGTCGACCATGGCCCGGTGGTCGAACGGCAGTTGCGGCAGCCGGGCCACGGGCGCCAGCACCAGCATGGGCGCCGCCGCCAGCAGGCCGTGCGGCACCAGCGCGCAATAGGCCACCGCCAGCGACCAGCCGCGTGGGTCGCGCGCCGGGCCGGAGAAGGTGGCCAGCTGTTCCAGATACGGGCTGTGCAACCCGGCCTTGTCGCGCAACACCCGCGCGGCGGCGGCCTGGGCATCGGCGTCCTCCTGCGCATGGATATAGCCGCCGGGCAGGGCCAGCACACCGGCAAAGGGTGCGCGCTCGCGCTGGACCAGCGCCACCTGCAGCGCACCCTCGTGCAGGGTCAGCAACACCACATCGACGGTGCAGATCACGGCGGGAGCGGCGGGGACATTCATGGACAGAGAAAGAGAAGAGGGACCAGTTTGTCACAAACTTGAACGAACATCAAACCTCGCGGCCCAGCCCGCGCCATAGAAACACCTGCTTTCAACTTACTTAGTTTATTTTTTGTACTAACAAGGCTACACTGGGCCCAGCAACCCAAGGAGAAGACCATGTCCCGCAGCAAGCTCCAGCTTCTGGTGATCGACCCGCAAAACGATTTCTGCGACCTGCCCGCCGCCTGGCAGCCCAGCGACGCGCTCACCGGCCGCTCCATCGCACCCAGCCTGCCTGTTGCCGGGGCGCACGCCGACCTGCAGCGCGTGGCGCAGTTCATCCGCCGCCAGGGCGCGCTGCTCGATGCGATCACCGTCACGCTCGATTCGCACCAGCGCTTCGACATCGCCCACCCCGGCTTCTGGCAGACCGGCGCAGGGGACGACGTGGCGCCCTTCACCCCGATCACCGCCGCCGAGGTGCGCGCGGGCGATTTCGCCCCGCGCGACGCCGCGGGCCTGCCGCGCACGCTGCAATACCTGGACGCGCTGGAGGCCCAGGGCCGCTACACGCTGATGGTGTGGCCCGTGCACTGCGAAGTGGGCAGCTGGGGCCATGGCGTGCACGCCGACGTGCTGGCCGCCTGCGGCGCCTGGCAGCTGCAGCGCCAGCGCGCGGTGCATAACGTGTTCAAGGGCACCAATCCCTGGACCGAGCACTACAGCGCCATACAGGCCGAGGTGACCGATCCCGAAGACCCGGACACGGCGCTCAACGTGGCCCTGCTGCACCAGCTGGGCCAGGCCGATGTGCTGCTGATCGCTGGCGAGGCCAGCAGCCACTGCGTGCGGTCGACCACCGAACACATCGTGCAGCACCTGCCCCGCCTTGTGCCTGGCTGGCAGGCGGGCCGCATCGTGCTGCTGACCGATGGCATGAGCCCCGTGCGCGGGTTCGAGGCGCAGCACCAGGCGTTCCTGGACGGCATGCGTGCTGCTGGCGCACAGCTCAGCAATATGAGTGAAATCAGCCTTTAGCGCTTATCCATCAAGCGCCATCAGCTATCAAACAAGGAGCATCCACATGACCCCCGTCATCACCAGCCTGCTCGACACCGATCTCTACAAGTTCACCATGTGGCAGGCGCTGCTGCACCGCCACCCGCAAACGCAGAGCGAATACCGCTTTGTGTGCCGCAACACCCCCGCCTACCCGCTGGCCGAGCTGCTGCCCGAGGTGAACGCCGCGCTGGACCACCTGTGCAGCCTGCGCTTCACGCCCGATGAGCTGGCCTACGTGGGCAGCCTGCGCTACATCAAGAGCGATTTCGTCGACTTTCTGCGCATCTTCCAGTTCCAGCGCAGCTTCATCCGCGCCTGGGCCGAAGGCGGGCAGCTGCACATCGTGGCGCAGGGGCCGCAGGTGCATGTGATGGGGTTTGAGATCTTCGTGCTGGCCATCGTGAACGAGCTGTACTTTCGCCGCGTCGACGCGCCCGCCGCGCTGGCCCACGGGCGCGAGCGCCTGGCCGCCAAGGTGCAGCAGCTGCAGGCGCTGGGCCGCCAAGCCACGCTGCGCCACCCGTTCGAGCTGTTCGACTTTGGGCTGCGCCGGCGCTACAGCGGCGCCTGGCAGCGCGAGGTGGTGCAGACTTTTGCGCGCGAGGCGCCCGAGTGGTTCAAGGGCACGAGCAATGTGCTGCTGGCACGCGACCTGGGCCTGGTGCCCATCGGCACCATGGCGCACGAATACCTGCAAAGCTACCAGGCGCTGGGCGTGCGGCTGCGGGACTTTCAGAAGGCCGCGCTCGAAGACTGGGTGCAGGAGTACCGCGGCGACCTGGGCATTGCGCTGACCGACACCGTGGGCATGGACGCCTTCCTGGCCGACTTCGACCTGTACTTCGCCAAGCTGTTCGACGGCCTGCGGCACGACTCGGGCGACCCGGTGGCCTGGGGCGAAAAGGCCCTGGCGCACTATGCCAAGCTGCGCATCGACGCGCACACCAAGCGGCTCGTCTTTTCAGACGGGCTGAACCTGGACCGCGCCCTCATGCTCTACCGCCACTTTGGCGACCGCACGCAGCTGGGCTTTGGCATTGGCACCCACCTCACCAACGACATGGGCGCCCACCACACGCCACTCAACATCGTGATGAAGCTCGTGCGCGCCAATGGGCAGCCGGTGGCAAAACTATCGGACACGCCGGGCAAGACGCTGTGCGACGATGAAACCTACCTGGCCTATCTGCGCCAGGTGTTTCAAGTGAAGGAGACGTGACCATGCTGCGCATCACCCTTGCCCAACTCAACTTCACCGTGGGCGACATCGAAGGCAACGTCGCCCGCATGGTGGCCGCGGCCCAACAGGCCGCGCGCGACCATTCGCAGATCGTCGTGTTCAGCGAACTGGCGGTGTGCGGCTACTACCCTGGCGACCTGCTGGACGAGCCGGACTTCCAGCGGCGCATCGCGGCGGGCATCGAGGCCCTGCAACAGGCCTCGGCCGATCTGCCCCAGCTGCACTGGGTGGTGGGTGCGCCCACACCCACCAGCGGCCCGGGCAAGAAGCTGCACAACAGCCTGCTGGTGCTGCAGGGCGGCGCGGTGCGCCTGCAATATGCCAAGCAGCTGCTGCCCACCTACAACATCTTCGACGAGCGCCGCCATTTCGAGCCCGGCCCCGACGTGGCCAAGGTGCTGCGCGTGGGCGACTGCCAGGTGGGACTGCTGGTGTGCGAGGACGGCTGGAACGACCACGGCACCGACTACGCCACCAACCCCTTCGAGCGCCTGCGCGACGCGGCACCCGACCTGGTGGTCAGCATCAATGCCAGCCCCAGCCACATCGGCAAGCGCGAGCAGCGCCACACGCTTTTCAGCGGCTCGTCGCGCCGCCACGGCCTGCCCATCCTGTACGTGAACCAGGTGGGCGGGCACGACCAGCTGGTGTATGACGGCGCCTGCTTTGCCGTCGAGCCCGAGGCGGGCGTCGTGTTCGAAGCGCCGCGCTTTGAAGAAGACGTGCGCACGCTGCAGTTCGAAGGCGGCCGCTTTTTAACGGCCGATGGCCAGCGCCCCGCCCCCGTGCCAGCGCAGGGGCTGCCCACCATGGCGTTCTACCGCCAGCAGATCGTGCTGGGCCTGCGCGATTACGCACGCCGCTGCGGCTTCACGCAGGTGGTGGTGGGCAGCTCGGGCGGCATCGACAGCGCGCTGACGCTGGCCCTGGCCGCCGAGGCGCTGGGGCCCGACAACGTGGTGGGCGTGACCATGCCCTCGCGCTTTTCCAGCAGCGGCTCGGTGGATGACTCGGTGGCGCTGTGCCAGAACCTGGGCGTGCAGTTGCACACGCACCCCATCGCCGATCTGGTGGCGGGCTATGCGCAGCAGTTCGAAGCCAGCTTCGGCCAGCCGCTCTCCGGCCTGCCGCTCGAAAACCTGCAGGCCCGCATCCGGGGCACGGTGCTGATGGAATACTCCAACGCCTTTGGCCACCTGCTGCTCACCACGGGCAACAAGAGCGAAATCTCGGTGGGCTACTGCACGCTGTATGGCGACACCAACGGCGGCCTGGGGCTGATCGGCGACCTGTACAAGACGGAGGTGTTCGCCCTGTCCCGCCACGTCAACAAGCACGCGGGGCGCGAGCTGATTCCGCAGGCCATCATCGACAAGGAGCCCTCGGCCGAGCTGGCCCCGGACCAGCGCGACACCGACAGCCTGCCGCCCTACCCCGTGCTGGACGAGATCCTCAAGCTGCTGATCGAGGGCGACCGGCTGGGTCCGGCCGAACACACGCAGGCCCAGGCCGTCGTGGCGCAGCTGCACGAGACCGACGCCGGCGCTGCGCTGGTGACACGCATCCACGCCATGGTGGCGCGCAACGAATACAAGCGGCGGCAGGCCCCGCCCATCCTGCGCGTGCGGGCCCGGGCGTTTGGCAGCGGGCGGCAGATGCCGATTGCGGCGCGGTATGTGTGATGCGATCCTGGGCAAATCCCAGTACCCCCCAACCGTTCGGGCTGAGCCTGTCGAAGCCGGGTGCCGCGCTTCGACAGGCTCAGCGTGAACGGTAGGGAGATGTGCAAGGCCCAGGGAAGTTGCAGGACCGCCGCGCCCCGCCGCTTAAAATTACTATCAAAACAGTAGCTGTCAGCGCTCATCCACCAACCGCTGCAAGGCAAAAATATTCAAGATCCAGGAGACCCATGCACGACACCGCCCTCCTCATCGGCCGTTTTGAGCCCGTGCACAGCGGCCACCTGGCGCTGCTGCACGAGGCGCTGCGCCAGGCGCCCCAGGTCATCGTGGTGGTGGGCTCGGCCTGGCAGGCGCGTTCGCCCAAGAACCCCTTCACCTGGCAAGAGCGCGAGGCCATGCTCAAAGGCGCCCTGCCCAAGGCCGACCGGGACCGCGTGCAGGTGCTGCCGGTGCGCGACTATTACAACGAAGCCGTGTGGGTGCAGGCCGTGCACCAGGGCGTGGCGCAGCGGACCGCCGCCGGTGCGCGCGTGGCGCTGGTGGGCCACTTCAAGGACGCGACCAGCAGCTACCTGCGCGCTTTCCCGGCGTGGACCCTGATCGACCTGCCGCGCCAGGGCCGCATGGACGCCACCACCATCCGCGACGCGTACTTTGGCGCCACGCCGGCCACTGTGGGCGCGGCGCTGGCACCGCTGGCCAGCGAGATCCCGGCCAGCACGGTCGAGATGCTGCACGCGTTTGCACAGACCCCGCACTACCCGGCGCTGCAGCAGGAATGGCGCATGCTGCGCAGCTACCGCGAAGCCTGGGCCGCCGCGCCCTACCCGCCGGTGTTCGTCACGGTGGATGCGCTGCTGCGCTGCCAGGACCAGGTGCTGCTGATCCGCCGCGCCCACGCGCCCGGCAAGGGGCAACTGGCCGTGCCCGGCGGGTTCATCGAACAGCGCGAGACCGTGTGGCAATCCTGCCTGCGCGAGCTGGTGGAAGAAACCCGCTGCCCGCTGCCCGAGGCCGCCATGCGCGCCGCGCTGCAGTCGGTGTCCGTGTTCGACCACCCCGACCGCAGCCAGCGCGGGCGCACCATCACGCACGCGCACTACTTTGACCTGGGCGATGCGCCCTTGCCCGAGGTGCAGGCGGCCGACGACGCGGCGCAGGTGCAGTGGACGCCCATCGCCGCGCTCGCGGCCCTGGAGGAAGAGTTCTTCGAGGACCACTTCCACATGCTGGACCACTTTCTGCACCTCACGGGGTCGCTGCTGCCCGCGCCGGGCTGATGCGCTGAGAAACCGGGCCTGCAGGACGGACTGCTTGCATGGGGCGCTGACCGTGCGCTCGCATGCGTCACAAAGGGCGAAAAGCTAGGAGTCTGCGCGGTAGAAGGCATCGAAGCGAAACGCGCGAAAACCGAGGATCGCGG
>NZ_JBMIRS010000187.1:0-16504 GCF_049198005.1 Paracidovorax sp. MALMAid1276
GCATCATCGGCCCCAACGGCGCGGGCAAGAGCTCGATGCTCAACTGCATCAACGGCGTGTACACGCCGCAGGAAGGCAAGATCACCTTCCGCGGCAAGACGTTCTCGCACATGAACTCGCGCCAGGTGGCCGAGATGGGCGTGGCGCGCACCTTCCAGAACCTGGCGCTGTTCAAGGGCATGAGCGTGATCGACAACATCATGACCGGCCGCAACCTCAAGATCAAAAGCAACCTGCTCTTGCAGGCCCTGCGCTGGGGCCCTGCCGAGCGCGAGGAGATCGCCCACCGCGAGAAGGTCGAGCACATCATCGACTTCCTCGAAATCCAGGCCTACCGCAAGACCCCCGTGGGCCAGCTGCCCTACGGCCTGCAAAAGCGCGTGGACCTGGGCCGGGCTCTCGCCATGGAGCCGCAGGTGCTGCTGCTCGATGAACCCATGGCCGGCATGAACGTGGAAGAGAAGCAGGACATGTGCCGCTTCATCCTGGACGTGAACGACGAGTTCGGCACCACCATCGTGCTCATCGAGCACGACATGGGCGTGGTGATGGACATCAGCGACCGCGTGGTGGTGCTCGACTACGGCAAGAAGATCGGCGACGGCACGCCCGACGAGGTGCGCAGCAACGAAGACGTGATCAGCGCCTACCTGGGCACCAGCCACTGAAGCCCCCGACCGCGCAGGAGACATAAAAATGGGATTTTTTCTGGAAACACTGCTGGGCGGCCTGATGGCCGGCATGCTGTATTCGCTGGTGGCGCTGGGCTTTGTGCTGATCTACAAGGCCTCGGGCGTGTTCAACTTTGCGCAGGGGGCGATGGTGCTGTTTGCCGCCCTGGCCATGGCGCGCTTTGCCGAATGGGTGCCGGCATGGACGGGGCTTGAGAGCAAGATCGCAGCCAACCTGATCGCGTTTCTGATCGCGGGTGCCGTGATGTTCGTGGTGGCCTGGGTGATCGAGCGGCTGGTGCTGCGCCACCTGGTGAACCAGGAGGGCGCCACGCTGCTCATGGCCACGCTGGGCATCACCTACTTCATGGAAGGCCTGGGCCAGACCATCTTCGGCGGCGACATCTACAAGATCGACATCGGCATGCCCAAGGAACCGATGTTTGCGCTCGAGAACATGTTCCAGGGCGGCATCCTGATCAACAAGGAAGACGTGATCGCCGCCGCCATTGCCGCCGCGCTGGTGGTGGCCCTGTCGATGTTCTTCCAGAAGACCTCCACCGGCCGCGCGCTGCGCGCCGTGGCCGACGACCACCAGGCCGCACAGTCCATCGGCATCCCGCTCAACCGCATCTGGGTGATCGTGTGGTGCGTGGCCGGCGTGGTGGCCCTGGTGGCCGGGATGATCTGGGGCAGCAAGCTGGGCGTGCAGTTCTCGCTGGCCACGGTGGCGCTGCGCGCGCTGCCGGTGGTGATCCTGGGCGGCCTCACGTCCGTGCCCGGCGCCATCATCGGCGGGCTGATCATCGGCGTGGGCGAGAAGCTGTCGGAGGTGTACCTGGGCCCGTACGTGGGCGGGGGCATCGAGATCTGGTTTGCGTATGCGCTGGCGCTGGTTTTCCTTCTCTTCAGGCCTCAAGGTCTGTTTGGGGAAAAGATCATCGATCGCGTATGAAATACGCGATCAACCCGAAGGGTTCTTCGCCGCAGGCGAAGGATGAGCTTTCAGCGAAGACTAACTTTGCAAAGCAAAGTTAAGCGAAGCGTGTCGTAGCTAAAAAATCATTGAGAGACCAAAACCATGCTCTACCGCGAAAACGGCCAGTTCAAGACCAGCTACCGGGCCGACCAGCAGATCTTCCCCATTGCACAGGACCGCATCGCCGTTCTGCTGCTGCTGGCGTTTGCCTTCCTGGTCGTACCTGCTCTGGCCAGCGATTATTTCTTCCGCGCCATCCTGATCCCGTTCGTGATCATGTCGCTGGCGGCGCTGGGGGTGAACATCCTGGTGGGCTACTGCGGGCAGATCTCGCTGGGCTCGGGCGCCTTCATGGCCGTGGGGGCCTATGGCGCCTACAACTTCTTCGTGCGCGTCCCGGGCATGCCGCTGGTGCCGGCGCTGATCCTGGGCGGGCTGTGCGCCACGTTCTTCGGCATCCTGTTCGGGCTGCCGAGCCTGCGGGTGAAGGGGCTGTACCTGGCCGTGGCCACGCTGGCCGCGCAGTTCTTCAGCGACTGGATGTTTTTGCGCATCCGCTGGTTCACGCTCGACACGCCTTCGGGCTCGGTGTCGGTGTCCAACCTGCAGGTGTTCGGCATGCCCATCGAAAGCGATACCAGCAAGTACCTGTTCTGCCTGGCGATTCTTGCGGTGGTGGCCCTCCTGGCCAAGAACCTGGTGCGCGGCGCCATCGGCCGCGAGTGGATGGCCATCCGCGACATGGACGTGGCGGCGTCGGTGATCGGCATCCGTCCCATGTACGCCAAGCTCAGCGCGTTTGCCGTCAGCTCCTTCATCATCGGCGTGGCCGGCGGGCTGTGGGCGTTTGTGTACCTGGGCGCCTGGGAGCCCGGCGCGTTCTCGGTGGACATGTCGTTCCGCCTGCTGTTCATGGTGATCATCGGCGGGCTGGGCTCCATCATGGGCAGCTTCTTCGGGGCCGCCTTCATCGTGGTACTGCCCATCGCGCTGAACCAGTTCCTGCCGCTGTTCCTGGGCCTGTTCGGCATCAGCATTTCCACCGCAGGCGTCTCGCATGCCGAGCTGATGATTTTTGGCGGCCTGATCGTGTGGTTCCTGATCGTCGAGCCGCACGGCCTCGCCAAGCTCTGGTCCATCGGCAAGCAAAAGCTGCGGCTGTGGCCCTTCCCCCATTGATTCCCCCCGTGCTTCAACACATTCATCCAAAGGAGACATCCATGAAGCTTTCGAAACTCGTGATCGCAGCCGCGGTGGTCGCCGCTGGCGCCTCGGCGGTGGGCACCAGCGCCTTCGCGCAAGCCAAGGAGCAGTTCATCCCGGTGCTGTCGTACCGCACGGGCCCCTACGGCCCCAATGGCGCGCCCTGGGCCAATGGCTACGTCGACTACCTCAAGCTGGTGAACGCGCGCGGCGGCATCAATGGCGTGAAGCTGTCGTTCGAGGAATGCGAGACCGGCTACGACACGGCCCGCAGCGTGGAGTGCTACGAGCGCCTGAAGGGCAAGGGCGCGTCCTTCGTGCAGCCGCTGTCCACCGGCGCCACCTTTGCCATCACCGAAAAGGCGCCCAACGACAAGATCCCGGTCGTGACGATTGGCTATGGCCGCTCGGAGAGTGCGGACGGCAGCGTGTTCAAGTGGAACTTCCCCATCGCCGGCACCTACTGGGTGGCCGCGGACGCCATCATCCAGGCCATTGCCAAGAAGGAAGGCGGCCTGGACAAGCTCAAGGGCAAGAAGATCGCGCTGGTCTACCACGACAGCCCCTACGGCAAGGAGCCGATCCCTCTGATGCAGGAGCGCTCCAAGATGCACGGCTTTGACCTGCAGCTGCTGCCCGTGACGGCGCCCGGCGTGGAGCAAAAGGCCACCTGGCTGCAGATCCGCCAGGCGCGCCCCGACTACGTGGCGCTGTGGGGCTGGGGCGTGATGAACTCCACCGCCATCAAGGAAGCCCAGGCCACCGGCTACCCGCGCGAGAAGATGTACGGCGTGTGGTGGGCCGGTGCCGAGCCCGACGTGAAGGACGTGGCCGATGGCGCCAAGGGCTACAACGCCGTGACCATGCAGCACGGCGCCGAGCCCCAGTCCAAGCTGGTGAAGGACGTGCTGGCCATGCTGCACGACAAGGGCCAGGGCACGGGCCCCAAGGACGAAGTGGGCCAGGTGCTGTACATGCGCGGCGCCATGAGCGCGATGCTGGGCGTGGAAGGCATCCGCGCTGCGCAAGACCGCTTCGGCAAGGGCAAGGTCATGACCGGCGAGCAGGTGCGCTGGGGCCTGGAAAACCTGAACCTCACGCAACCCAAGCTCGACGCGCTGGGCTTTGCAGGCGTGATGCGCCCCATCAGCACCTCGTGCACCGACCACATGGGCGCGGCCTGGGCCCGCATCCACACCTGGGACGGCAAGGCCTGGAAGTTCACCTCCGACTGGCTGCAGGCCGATGAACAGATCATCAAGCCCATGGTGAAGGCCACGGCGGCCAAGTACGCGGCCGAGAAGAAGCTGACGCCTCGGACTCCTGAGGACTGCCAGTCTTGATTCGGTGCATCCCCCTGAGGCGCTTTGCCGCTCGGTGCTGGTCGCCAGAGGCGACAGCTCTTCGGACCGTCCAAGCCTGCGCAGGCAGGCTTGGAGCCGCGGCCCTCAGCCCCTTCTCTCGAATCGCCGCGCGATTCGGGAAGGGGGACGCCACCAGCGCGGCGGGGCGACCCTTGCGCGGTGGTCCTGGTATTGGGCTGCGACAGTGTTTGCGGCCAGTGATGGGTGGTTGCTCCTTCTGGGGCAGCCGCCAATCCAAAGAGTTGCGTGTTGAGTCGGCATGAATCGCCCCCGAACCGTTCACGCTGAGCTTGTCGAAGCGCCGCGCAAGGCTTCGACAGGCTCAGCCAGAACGGACAGGCCCGGTTCTGCGATGCCGGCTCAGCGGTGAATCAACAGCTCTTTGGATTGGCACAGCGAAGGCAACACCATGGACTCAAAAAACATCGTTCTCAACGTCAACGGCATCGAGGTCATCTACAACCACGTGATCCTGGTGCTCAAGGGCGTTTCGCTGCAGGTGCCCGAGGGCTCCATCGTGGCCATCCTCGGGGGCAACGGCGCGGGCAAGACGACCACGCTGCGCGCGGTGTCCAACCTGCTCAAGGGCGAGCGCGGCGAGGTGACCAAGGGCAGCATCGAGCTGCGCGGCGAGCGCATCGAGAACCTGTCGCCCGCCGAGCTGGTGCAGCGCGGCGTGGTGCAGGTGATGGAGGGGCGGCACTGCTTTGCCCACCTGACCATCGAAGAGAACCTGATGACCGGCAGCTACACCCGCACCAGCAAGGCCGAGATCGCGGCCAACCTGGAGAAGGTCTACAACTACTTTCCGCGCCTGAAGACGCGGCGCACCTCGCAGGCGGCCTACACCTCCGGCGGCGAGCAGCAGATGTGCGCCATCGGCCGCGCGCTGATGGCCAACCCCAGCATGGTGCTGCTGGACGAGCCCTCCATGGGCCTGGCGCCGCAGATCGTGGAAGAAGTGTTCAACATCGTGCAGGACCTGAACAAGAAGGAAAAGGTGACCTTTTTGCTGGCCGAGCAGAACACCAACATGGCGCTCAAATATTCGGACTACGGCTACATCATGGAAAGCGGCCGCGTGGTGATGGACGGCGCCGCCAGCGAGCTGGCCAACAACGAGGACGTGAAGGAGTTCTATCTGGGCATGGGCGGCGGCGAGCGCAAGAGCTTCAAGGATGTCAAAAGCTACAAGCGGCGCAAGCGCTGGTTGGCGTAGCCCCCCTGTGTCGCCTTCGGCGCCTTCCCCCCCAAGGGGGAACGCCACCAGCGCGGCGGGGCGGCCCTTGCGCGGTGGCACGGGTATCGGGCAGCGCTGGCGTTACGGCCTTGCACCTTTTCAAACGTTGGACACGTCACTCCTGATTTCATAGCTGCTAGCGCTTGATGGATAAGCGCTAGAGGCTAATTTCATATCAAACCACCTCACAAGGAACCCCAGGCATGAGCACGTTTTATGACGCCCTGGAAACCCGCGACCCGGCCGCGCGCGAGGCGGCGCTGCTGGCCGCCCTGCCCGCCCAGGTGGCGCATGCGCAGCAGGCCTCGCCGGCCTTCGCCGGCATCCTGGCCGGGGTGGACGCGGGCGCGGTCACCAGCCGTGCGGCGCTGGCGCAGTTGCCCGTTACGCGCAAGCACGAGCTGCTGGAGCGCCAGCAGGCCGGCCGTGCCGCCAGCGTGTTTGGCGGCTTCAGCGCGCTGGGTTTTGGCGCGGGCATGCCGCGCGTGTTTGCCAGCCCCGGCACCATCTACGAGCCCGAGGGCACGCGGCGCGACTACTGGCGCATGGCCCGCGCGATCCACTCGGCCGGATTTCGCAGCGGCGAGCTGATCCACAACAGCTTCAGCTACCACTTCGTGCCCGCGGGCTCGATGATGGAAACCGGCGCCCACGCGCTGGGCTGCACGGTGTTTGCCGGTGGCACGGGCCAGACCGAGCAGCAGGTGCAGGCCATGGCCGAGCTCAAGCCGGCGGGTTACATCGGCACGCCCAGCTTTCTCAAGATCATTGTCGAGAAGGCGGCCGAGATGGGCGTGGCCCTGCCCAGCGTGACCAAGGCGCTGGTCTCGGGTGAGGCCTTTCCGCCCAGCCTGCGCGACTGGTTTGCCGAGCGCGGCATTGCGGGCTACCAGTGTTACGCCACGGCCGACCTGGGCCTGATCGCCTACGAGACGCAGGCGCGCGAAGGCCTGGTGCTGGACGAAGGCGTGATCGTGGAGATCGTGCGCCCCGGCACCGGCGACCCGGTGCCCGAAGGCGAGGTGGGCGAGCTGGTGGTGACCACGCTCAACCCCGACTACCCGCTCGTGCGCTTCGGCACCGGCGACCTGTCAGCTGTGCTGCCCGGCGCCTGCCCCACGGGCCGCACCAACACCCGCATCAAGGGCTGGATGGGCCGGGCCGACCAGACCACCAAGGTGCGCGGCATGTTTGTGCACCCGGGCCAGGTCGCCACCATCGCACGGCGCTTTCCGCAGGTGCAGCGCGCTCGCCTCGTCGTCAGCGGCGAGATGGCCAACGACCAGATGGTGCTGCAGGTGGAGACGACAGAGACCGCCGAGGGCCTGGCCCGGCAGCTCTCCGACGCCATCCGCGAAGTGACCAAGCTGCGCGGCGAGGTGCAGATGCTGCCGCCGGGCAGTCTGCCCAACGACGGCAAGGTGATCGAGGACGCGCGCAGCTACCGCTGAGCGCGTGGCCGTGCGAAAAAGCAGTGCCCGGCCCCCCGCTGAAGCGCCCGGGGCGGCGACGCTGCGCGGCGCAGTATTTACCCTAGTAAAACTCACTTTTTAGTAGCATCAAAGTCTTTATCAGCAAGCGCTGCGCGGGTTTTTTTCTTAAAGACCATGCTGCCCGTGGGCTACGTACTATCCGCAATGTTCGTGTCAGACCCCCTGGCTATCATGGCCCGTCTTTCACAGGAGCTCCCATGAAAAAAATGCTGAAACTCGCACTGATCGCTGCCGCCGCAGCCGCCGCTTTCGGTGCCACCGCGCAGGACTTCCCTGCCAAGGACAAGACCGTCACCATCGTGGTGCCCTTTGCCGCCGGCGGCCCCACCGACCGCGTGGCCCGCGACCTGGCCGAAGCCATGCGCAAGCCCCTGGGCGTGAGCGTGGTGGTGGACAACACCGCCGGTGCCGGCAGCTCCATCGGCGCCGCGCGCGTGGCCCGCGCCACGCCCGACGGCTACACCCTGCTGCTCAACCACATCGGCATGTCCACCATGCCCGCGCTGTACCGCAAGCTCGCGTTCAGCGTGCCCAACGACTTCGAATACCTGGGCATGGTCAATGACGTGCCCATGACGCTGATCGCCCGCCCCAACATGCCCGCGAACAACATGAAGGAGCTGACGGCCTGGATCAACCAGAACAAGGGCAAGATCAACCTGGGCAACGCCGGCCTGGGCGCTGCGTCGCACCTGTGCGGCCTGATGTTCCAGGACGCGATGAAGGTCGAGATGACCACCGTGCCCTACAAGGGCACGGCCCCCGCCATCACCGACCTGATCGGCGGCCAGATCGACCTGCTGTGCGACCAGACCACCAACACCACGCCCCAGATCGAAGGCAAGAAGGTCAAGGCCTACGCCGTGACCACGCCCCAGCGCCTCAGCACCCCCGCACTCAAGGACCTGCCCACGCTGGCGGAGTCGGGCCTGAAGGACTTCAACGTGAGCATCTGGCACGGCCTGTACGCCCCCAAGGGCACGCCCGCCGCCGTGGTGAGCAAGATCAACGAAGCCCTCAAGGTGGCCCTGAAAGACCCCGACTTCATCAAGAAGCAGGAAGGCCTGGGCGCCGTGGTGATCACCGACAAGCGCATCGAGCCCGCCGAGCACAAGAAGTTCGTCGCCGCCGAAATCGACAAGTGGGGCGCTGTGATCAAGGCTGCGGGTACGTTTGCGGACTGACCCCCGTCAGGTTCGCTGCTGCGGGCACATCCCGCAGCCGCTGCGAATGCAAAGGCCGTCTGCCGCGAGGTGGACGGCCTTTTTGCTGGGTTGTCGTTGAAGACTTTCTGACTGGGAAGCGTATTGATCTGGAAGCGTGCACGTGCTGCGGCGAGGCATCAGCCTCACCCGCAGCTGCCAGAGGCACTCAATCCATCAACATCGGTTCACAGGTGACCCTTTCAGGACTCACCGGCACGATACGCACGGCATCCACATCAAATGCCCAGACGGCTTGTATGCCGGGCGGCCCTTGGACCTGGGCCTCTCCGTTCCACCGTACCAAGGCTACAAAGCTGCGTTTCTGATCGCCGTCCAGATCACACTGCCCTGCAAACGAATCAACAAGCTCTGGGAGCTCATCGCCCTTCGCTTGCTCGCTGAAGTTTGCGACTCTGGGCAGCTTCTGGACGGCCAGGATTTTTTTGCGTGGATAGGGCTCGGGAGGATCGCCAGCAGACTTTGCGTACTGCGTGAAACCGGCGTCATTCTCCAGGAAAAGATACGGCACGGCATCACCGCACGACAGCACGCCCCGGCTCCAGCCCGCCTTCGCCGCGTTCCCCTGCCATACGTCGCCAGTGGAAACCCGCTTGCAGGGCACCCCCTCGGCTACGACATCGCTGTACGGAACCACCGAATACTCCAGACCGATCAACTGCGAAGCTGCTGCATCAGCGCCAGAAGCGTCATTTCTGTGGGGGCTGCAGGCCGACAGCGCGACGCAGAGAACTAGCACCACGCAGACTTCTTTGACGCCTACCATCGCCGCATATCCGCTGCGTTGATCTTGAGCCCGTTGGCACCGGGGCTCAGCAATCGCTTTTGTCCATGCGATTCAACAATGGAATATTCGAGAGGCGCTCTCCCGTACAACGTCTTGGGATCGACGCGGCCGCTCAGGCCGCGCCCCGCTTCCAATTCATTGCGGATTTCGAAATGCAGATGCTGGTCCTCGCCGCTCATGCCCTTTGCGTTGCCCGTGGTTCCCGTATAGGCAATGACCTCTCCCTGTGTCACGCGGGTTCCTCGCGCTACACACACGAGGCTCAAGTGCGAATACAAGGCAAACAGCGTGCGACCTTGGAAGAGGAATTCGAGAGCCACCACCTTGCCGTGGCCTCCGATGTCGGTGGTCTCGCTCTTACGGATCACCCCATCCGCAATCGCATAGCAAGCCGTGAGCGGTGTCGCGACCAGATCCCACCCCTGATGATCCCGCGCACTGCCATCGGCATTGCGCCGCACCGTGCCAAAAGTGTTGTTCTTCACATCCCGCCGGATGCGATTGCTCTCCAGCGGCCAGGCCAAAAATCCCGGTGTCAATCCCTCCGTGAATCGCAGCGGCCTCTGTCGGGCGCTGGCGGCGCGATCTTAGGAGCGGGGCATTCACGGCGATTGCCACCGCTCGTAACAGTGGCCCTTCGGTGTAACGACGATGCTCCAGCGCATGTCGACGCCATGGCGTGCCTGCTGCACGCCGCCGCGATACGGGTAATCCACCTGCACGCAAGCGCCTCACTGCGCGTAAAACAATGAGCACACATACGACCTATTGAATGGAATGAAAGGACCTGCATGACCCAGCCCGCACAGCCCCACCGCCGCCGCGCCGTGTTTGCGCTTTCTGCCGCTGCACTCGGAGCGCTCGCTGCGCTCTCGGGCGCGCCCGCCATGGCCCAGGCTGGCTGGCCCACCAAGCCGGTGCGCATCGTCGTGCCCTTTGCCCCGGGCGGCACCACCGACATCCTGGCGCGGGCGCTGGTGCCGGATCTCAGCAATGCGCTGGGCCAGCAGTTCATCGTGGACAACCGCGCAGGCGCGGGCGGCAACGTGGGGGCGGACATCGTCGCCAAGTCGCCGGGCGATGGCTACACGCTGCTGATGGGCACGGTGGGCACACACGGTATCAACCGTGCACTGTATGCCAAGCTGCCCTACGACCCCATCAAGGACTTCGTGCCGATCACGCTGGTGGCTGCCGTGCCCAATGTGATGGTGATGAATGCCGACAAGGCCAAGACCATGGGCATCAAGAACGTGCAGGATTTCATCCGCGTGGCCAAGAGCAATCCCGGCAAGATGAACATGGCGTCCAGCGGCAACGGCACCTCCATCCATCTGGCGGGCGAGCTGTTCAAGAGCATGACGGGCACCTACATGCTGCACCTGCCGTACCGGGGCTCGGGCCCGGCGTTGATGGACATGGTGGCGGGCAATGCCGACGTGATGTTTGACAACCTGCCTTCGTCCATGGCCCAGATCAAGGCGGGCAAGCTCACGGCGCTGGCCGTGACCAGCGCCGAGCGCTCGGGCGCGCTGCCCGACGTGCCCACGGTGGAGCAGGCGGGCGGCCCGTCGCTCAAGGGTTATGAGGCCAGCTCGTGGTTCGGCCTGCTGGCACCCGCAGGCACACCGCCGGACATCGTCAACCGCATCCAGCAGGAAGTTGCCAAGTCGCTGGCCTCACCGGCCATGAAGGAGCGGCTGATGGCGCAGGGTGCCATCCCGGGCGGAATCACTCCTGCCGAGTTCGCCAAACACATCGACAGCGAACATGCGAAGTGGGCGCAGGTGGTGAAGGCGTCGGGTGCGAAGGTGGATTGACCGCATCAGCGTGTGTCCGCCGCGCGGCCGGTACTCAATGGGCAGGGTGCGGCCCCGCGCTTCAGCCGCCCCACACCACGTCCGCGTCCTCCGCCGCGCTGCGCCGCAGCATGTCGATGAAGGGCGCTGCACGCTGGCGCAGGCTCACGGTGGTCTTGCGGTCCTCTGCGGCGGTGTCCTCGTCCTGACCGGGCTCCTGCGCCGGCGGTTGCGCCTCATCGGCGGCCACAGCGGCTTCCAGCGCGGCGATGGCCGCAGGTATCTGCGCAGCGGTCACGATGCCGCTCGGGCCGGGCGCCTTGCCGATCAGGCCCACGATCTGCCGCCCGTGCGGCTCCAGCATGATGAGGTCGGCGGTGGCGCGGGATTTGAATTTGTAGAGCATGGTGGCAATGTTGGGTGGATGGGAAGAAAGGGAAAGACAAGCAACGGAACGGCGTGAGGTGACGTGAGGGGAACGACTTCAACCTCCAGCCGCAGGATTGGCCGCGTACATGTAGTCGCGGGTGAACGGGTAGTCGGATTGTGCGCCGGGCATCGCGCCGGCTGCCGCGCCGCCTTCGGGCCGGGCGGCCAGCACCTGGTGCAGGGCCATCCAGCCCCGCTCAAAGCCCAGGGCGCTGCCCGCCAGATACAGGCGGTAGGCGCGCAGCGCCTTCTCTCCGGCCTCTGCCCCGTACTGCGCGTGCAGCACGGCGCGTGCGGTTGTGAGCTGTGCTTCCAGACGGTCTGACCACTCCCACAGCGTGCGGGCGTAGTGCGGGCGCAGGTTCTCGGTGTCCACCATCTCAAGGCCAGCCTGGGCCATGTCGTGCAGAACGGCGCTGACGTGCAGCAGCTCCCCGCCCGGAAAGATGTAGTGCTCGATGAAATCCCCCATGCCCGCGCCCAGCTGCGCGTTGTCCACCGCGCCCGCCGTGATGCCATGGTTCAGCGCGAGGCCGCCGGGGCGCAGCAGGCGCCGCACGGTGTCAAAGTAGCGCGCCATCTGCGCGCGGCCCACGTGTTCGAACATGCCCACCGAGGCGATCTTGTCGAAGGGTGCCTCGGCCTGCAGCTCACGGTAGTCCAGCAGCAGCACACGCACACGGCCCTGCAGGCCACGTTCTTCGATCAGCTGCTGCACATGCGCGTGCTGGTTGCGCGACAGCGTGATGCCCGTCGCGTCCACCCCATAGTGCTCGGCGGCCCACAACAGCAGGCCGCCCCAGCCCGCGCCAATGTCGAGAAAACGCTCGCCCGGCGCCAGCCGCAGCTTGCGGCAGATGAGGTCGAGCTTGGCCTCCTGCGCCTGGGCCAAGGTCATGCCGTCGCTGCGGAAATACGCGCACGAATACACGCGGCGCGGGTCCAGCCAGAGCGCATAGAACGCGTCCGACAGGTCGTAGTGAAACTGGATGTGGCGCGCATCGTGGGCCAGCGTGTGCGCCGCCATCGACCGGGCCCGGCCCAGCACCCGCTGCCACCAGCCCGCAGGCTGCTCGCGCGCGGGGTCGTGGGTCAGCAAGCCTGCTGCTGCGGCCATCAGGTCGCGCATGCGCCCTTCGATGGCCACGCGCCCCTCCACGATGGCGGCACCCACATTGCCGATCTGCCCCGTGGCCAGCGCCACCAGCGCCAGCCGGTCGCGAAAGCGCAGCGTGACCGCCGGATCGGGCGCACCCAGCTGCTGCCCTGCGGGCAGCTGGACCGCCATGGGCACCGGCAGGGCCGCCAGCCGCCCCTCCAGGGTGTGCAGCAAGTGCTTCATCCGGCGCATTTTTGGACGCGTGCTGCACTGCGTCAACACCCGCAGCCAGGATTCAGCGCCTGTCCTACACCGCCCCGGGTTCCCCGCGGTTAGCCCCATTGACAGCATTTTGTTTAGGCCTAAACTATTTTGGAATGAACATCCTGTGCATTGGCGGCGGCCCCGCCGGTCTGTATTTCGCGCTGCTGATGAAGCGGCAGAACCCCGCGCACCGCATCACCGTGGTCGAGCGCAATCGGCCGTTCGACACCTTCGGCTGGGGCGTGGTGCTGAGTGACCAGACGCTGGACAACCTGCGCGCAGCCGATGCGCCCACGGCCGCACTCATCGGCGATGCGTTCAACCACTGGGACGACATCGAGGTGTTCTTCAAGGGCCGCAGCGTGCGCTCCGGCGGCCACGGTTTTTGTGGCATCGGGCGCAAGCGGCTGCTCAACATCCTGCAGGACCGGTGCCTCGCGCTGGGCGTGGACCTCGTGTTCGAGACCGATGTGTCGGACGACCAGCAGCTGGCCGCGCACTACGGCGCCGACCTGGTGATCGCCAGCGACGGCCTGAACAGCCGCATCCGCACCCGCTATGCCAGCGTCTACCAGCCCGACATCGACCTGCGCCAATGCCGCTTCGTGTGGCTGGGCACCAAGAAGAAATTCGACGCCTTCACCTTCGCGTTCGAAGAGACCGAGCACGGCTGGTTTCAGGCCCACGCCTACCAGTTCGACGCCGACACCTCCACCTTCATCGTCGAGACGCCCGAGGCCGTGTGGAAGGCCCACGGCCTGGACCAGATGGAGCAGCCCGAGGCGATTGCGTTTTGCGAACAGCTGTTTGCGAAATATCTGGACGGCAACGCGCTCATCAGCAACGCCACGCACCTGCGCGGCTCGGCCAACTGGATCCGCTTTCCGCGCGTGATCTGCAACACCTGGGTGCACCGCGAAGCCATCGGCGGCAAGCAGATGCCCATCGTGCTGATGGGCGATGCCGCGCACACGGCGCATTTCTCCATCGGCAGCGGCACCAAGCTCGCGCTCGAAGACGCCATCGACCTCGCCAACGAGTTCGCCACCGGCCTGCCCATCGACGAGGTGCTGCAGCACTACGAGGCGCGCCGCAGCGTGGAGGTGCTCAAGATCCAGAACGCCGCGCGCAACAGCACCGAGTGGTTTGAAAACGTGGGCCGCTATGCCGGCATGCCCGTCGAGCAGTTCGCGTACTCGCTGCTCACGCGCAGCCAGCGCATCAGCCACGAGAACCTGCGGCTGCGCGACGCGGCGTGGCTGGAAGGTTATGAAGCGTGGCTCGCAGGTGGCAAGGCCGCTGTGCCGCCCATGCTCACGCCCTTCACGCTCAAAGGCCTCACGCTCAAGAACCGCATCGTCGTCTCCCCCATGGCCACCTACAGCGCGGTCGACGGCGTGCCGCAGGACTTCCACCTGGTGCACCTGGGCGCCCGCGCACTGGGCGGCGCGGCGCTGGTGATGGTGGAGATGACCAGCCCCACGCCCGAGGGCCGCATCACCCCTGCCTGCACGGGGCTGTGGAACGACGCGCAGCAGGCCGCCTTTGCGCGCATCGTGCAGTTCGTGCACGGCAGCAGCACGGCCAAGATCGGCCTGCAGCTGGGCCACAGCGGTCCCAAGGGCTCCACGCGCGTGGGCTGGGAGGGCACGGACGAGCCGCTGGAAACCGGCAACTGGCCGCTGCTGGCGGCCAGCCCCATCGCCTATGGCGCACAGAACCAGACACCCGCAGCGATGACCCGCGCCGACATGGACCGGATGACCGCCGCATTCGTAGACAGCGCCCGCCGCGCCGTGGCCTGTGGCTTTGACTGGCTGGAGCTGCACTGCGCACATGGCTACCTGCTGGCCAGCTTTTTGAGCCCCGCCACCAATCAGCGCACGGACGACTACGGCGGCAGCCTGGACCACCGCTGCCGCTACCCGCTCGAAGTGTTCACCGCGCTGCGCGACGTGTGGCCGGCCGACAAGCCGATGAGCGTGCGCATCTCGGCCCACGACTGGCTGCAGGAAGGACAAGGCAACACCGCCGACGACGCCATCGCCATCGCGCGCTTGTTCAAGGCAGCGGGGGCGGACCTGATCGATGTGTCCTCCGGCCAGACCACGCGCGACTCGCGCCCGGTGTATGGCCGCATGTACCAGACGCCATTTGCCGACCGCATCCGCAACGAGGTGGGCATTGCCACCATGGCCGTGGGCGCGATCACCGAAGCCGACCATGCCAACAGCATCATCGCCGCCGGCCGCGCCGACCTGTGCGCCATCGCCCGCCCCCACCTGGCCGACCCGGCCTGGACGCTGCACGCTGCCGCGCAGCTGAGCGCCCAGGCTGCAGCGCAGACCGACTGGCCCGTGCAGTACCACAGCGGCCGCGACCAGCTGCTGCGCGAGGTTTCCAAGCAAAAACAGGCCGCAGCGCTTGCCAGTCAAGCGCCATCAGCTACAAAAATCGCAGCAATCGAGTAAACCCCGCTTATGGACCTCGAAGCCCGCCTGCACGGCGCCGCCCCCAGCGAGCACCCCGAGGCCCTGCGCCTGTGGCTGCGCCTGCTCACCTGCACCCAGCTCATCGAAAAGCAGGTGCGCAGCCACCTGCGCGCGCAGTTCGACACCACCTTGCCGCGCTTTGACCTGATGGCGCAGCTCGAACGCGCGCCGGACGGCATGAAGATGAAGGAGCTGTCGCGCCGCATGATGGTGACCAGCGGCAACATCACCGGCATTACCGACCAGTTGGTGGCCGAAGGGCTGGTGGAGCGCATGGATGTGGAAGGCGACCGCCGCGCATACCTCGTGCGCCTCACGCCGCAAGGCCGCGAGCAGTTCAACACCATGGCGCGCCAGCACGAGCAATGGATCGTGGAGGCCTTCGCCACGCTGGGCGAGCGCGATATCGCCACCTTGTACCGCCTGCTGGGCAAGGTGAAGGAACACACCCAGAACAACTCTTTGGAGACAACGGAATGAAGCACTACATCGGGGCCAGCAACCCCATGCGCGAGCAGTTCAACCCGCAGGCCAGCTATGTGGCCGAACACTTCAGCTGGAGCTTTGACAACGGCGTGGGCACCGTCACGCTCAACCGGCCCGACCGCAAGAACCCGCTCACCTTCCAGAGCTATGCGGAGCTGCGCGACTTCTTCACCGCGCTGCGCTTTGCCACCGACGTGAAGGCCATCGTCGTCACCGGCGCGGGCGGCAATTTCTGTTCGGGCGGCGATGTGCACGAGATCATCGGCCCGCTCACCACCATGACCATGCCCGAGCTGCTGGAGTTCACACGCATGACGGGCGACCTGGTCAAGGCCATGCGCGCCTGCCCGCAGCCCGTGCTGGGCGCCATCGACGGCATCTGTGCCGGTGCGGGCGCGATGATGGCGCTGGCCTGCGACATGCGCTACGGCACCGAAGCGACCAAGACCGCCTTCCTGTTCACCCGCGTGGGCCTGGCCGGTGCCGACATGGGCGCCTGTGCGCTGCTGCCCCGCATGATCGGCCAGGGCCGTGCCAGCGAACTGCTGTTCACCGGCCGCGCGATGACCGCGCACGAAGGCCTGGCCTGGGGCTTCTTCAACGATCTGTATGAGAGCGCCGACCTGCTGGCCAACGTGCAGGCCACGGCGCGGGCGCTGGCCGACGGCCCGACCTTTGCCCACGGCATGACCAAGACCATGCTGAGCCAGGAGTGGAGCATGACCATCGAGCAGGCCATCGAAGCCGAGGCGCAGGCGCAGGCCATCTGCATGCAGACCGAAGACTTCCGGCGCGCGTACGAGGCGTTTGCGGCCAAGCAAAAGCCTGTGTTCCAGGGGGACTAGGAACGAGGCTTATGCGAAAGCGCCCTGGTTTCTCTCCATCTTCCGCTGATCCGACATGCAACCCCACGAACCGTTCACGCTGAGCCTGTCGAAGCGCTGCGCAAGGCTTCGACAGGCTCAGCCCGAACGG
>NZ_JBMIRS010000188.1:0-700 GCF_049198005.1 Paracidovorax sp. MALMAid1276
GCGCGAAAACCGAGGATCGCGGGGTGCTACCGACCAGCCCAGGGTGGCGCCCTGGGCGCAGGCGGTCGTACCGCGTGAGACCGGTTTGTCGTGCGTTGCAGCCGATGCTCTTTCTGCCGCGCAGACTCCTGGGGTCAACGCCAGCGCGGGCTGGAAGGCAGGCAGTATGCCTGCAGCGGTTTCGGGGAGGCGGCGGATGGGCTGCAAAACCTTTGCAGTGTGGAAAAAAAGAGGGCGATGGGCATAGACCGCAATGCTGACTGGATGGCCCATGGCCCGAGACAGCGGCGCGTCGCGCATTCCGTCAGGCGACGCGGAGCGCGGAGGTCTGCGTGCGCGGTGGAGATGGAAGGTCATCAATACTAGGGTTTGTCCTATGTTGTCTGACAATGTTAACGTTAACATTGGCGCATTCGCTTCATTTGATGTCATTCAGAAGATGTTGACCTGCGTTTCAGCTTGCTTGTATGACGTGTTGCCCCGGGGGCATGGCTTCCCTGGCGCACGGGTCGTCGTCTTCCTTTGCTGGAACTGATGGCCTGTTTGACACGGCTTTTTCCTGCCACGAATCCACCATGACCCCCCAAGACCTCAAAACCATCATGGGCTCCGGCCTGCTGTCCTTCCCCATCACGGACTTCGACAGCGAGGGCAACTTCCGCCCCAAGACCTACATCGAGCGCCTGGAGTGGCTCGCGCC
>NZ_JBMIRS010000012.1:0-8667 GCF_049198005.1 Paracidovorax sp. MALMAid1276
TGACTTCTTGCCAGATCTTCTGCTCCCGCATCACACGGAAAATCCCGTGCAATCAGCAGCTTAGATGATTAAGCTCGAAAGACCTTGAAAGGGTTGGCCTTTAGAGCCTTTAGACGGACGCCCTGATCTGAGGAAGGCGACGAAGGAACTCGGCACAGCGTTTATAGTCATTGACAATTGATTCAATTCAATCAATTAATTGGATTCATTGACCGGATGAGCCTAGACTTCATCCCTGTTCCGTGAATTCGGTCCTTTCAACCAACCCAAGAGGAAAACATCCATGTCCCTGATCAACACGCAAGTTCAGCCCTTCAAGACCACCGCTTTCGTCAACCGCAGCGGCAAGGGCGAGTTCATTGAAGTGACCGAAGCCGACCTGCAAGGCAAGTGGTCTGTGCTGATCTTCATGCCCGCCGCCTTCACCTTCAACTGCCCCACCGAAATCGAAGACGCTGCCGAGAACTATGCCGAGTTCCAGAAGGCGGGTGCCGAGGTTTACATCGTGACCACCGACACGCACTTCTCGCACAAGGTGTGGCACGAAACCTCCGACGCCGTCGGCAAGGCCAAATTCCCCCTGGTCGGCGACCCCACACACCAGCTGACCAACGCATTCGGCGTGCACATCCCTGAAGAAGGCCTGGCCCTGCGCGGCACCTTCGTGGTGAACCCCGATGGCGTGATCAAGACCATGGAAATCCACTCCAACGAAATCGCCCGCGACGTGGCAGAAACCCTGCGCAAGCTCAAGGCTGCCCAGTTCACCGCCGCCAACCCTGGCCAGGTCTGCCCCGCCAAGTGGAAGGAAGGCGCCAAGACGCTGACGCCTTCGCTCGACCTGGTCGGCAAGATTTAAGAAGGTGTGAGAGAGCCCACCATGCCCGCTCGTACCGCAAAAACGCGCACCCTCGTCGTTGCAAATGCTCGCCATAGCCCAAGCTATGCCTCCGCTTTGCGCCTAGATGGAGCACGTTTGTGCGGCCCGCTCGGGCACGCCAAGCCCTCACCCACCTTCTAGGCTTTTTCGGCCCCCCCAAGCCGGACAGCGTCATGGCGCCAGTGCGCCATGCCGTCCGGCTTTTTTACGCCCGGACGTTGACCAGCAGGCTTGAACTGCGGCCTTTGTGACCTCAACGTCTCACACACCACAACTCGAATTTCAAAGGACACCACCATGCTCGACGAACAACTCAAGACCCAACTCGCCGCCTACCTGGAGCGCGTGCAGCAGCCGTTTGAGCTGGTGGCTTCCCTGGACGACAGCGAGACGGCGCGCGACATGCGCGAGCTGCTGACGACCATCCAGTCTCTGCGCAGCGACAAGATCACGCTGCGCACCGATGGCAACGATGCGCGCAAGCCCTCGTTCAGCCTGCAGCGCGTGGGCAGCACGAATTCGCTGCGGTTTGCCGGCCTGCCCCTGGGCCACGAGTTCACATCGCTCGTGCTGGCCCTGCTGTGGACGGGCGGCCACCCGCCCAAGGTCGAGCAGGACGTGATCGACTCCATCAAGGCCCTGAGTCCGGCGGATGGCAGCGACTTCAACTTCGAGGTCTACATGAGCCTGACCTGCCACAACTGCCCGGACGTGGTGCAGGCGCTGTCGCTCATGGCCATCGTCAACCCGAAGATCAAAACCACCGTGATCGAAGGCGGCGCCTTCCAGCAGGAAGTGACCGACCGCGAAATCATGGCCGTGCCCATGGTGTTTTTGAACGGTCAGGTGTTCGGCTCGGGCCGCATGACCATTGAAGAGATCGTGGCCAAGCTCGACACCGGCGCCGCCGCCCGCGAAGCCGCCAAGCTCAGCGCCAAGGACCCGTATGACGTGCTCATCGTCGGTGGTGGCCCCGCCGGTGCTGCAGCCGCTGTGTATGCCGCCCGCAAGGGCATCCGCACCGGTGTGGCGGCCGAGCGCTTCGGCGGGCAGGTGAATGACACGCTGGCCATCGAGAACTACATCTCGGTGCTCGAAACCGACGGCCCCAAGTTTGCCGCCGCGCTCGAAGCCCACACCCGCGCCTACGACGTGGACATCATGAACCTGCAGCGCGCCGACAAGCTCATCCCGGCCGCGCAGCCCGGCGGGCTGATCGAAGTGCAGCTGGCCAACGGCGGCTCGCTCAAGGCCAAGACGGTGATCCTGTCCACCGGCGCCCGCTGGCGCAATGTGAACGTGCCTGGCGAGGCCGAGTACAAGAACAAGGGCGTGGCCTATTGCCCGCACTGCGACGGCCCGCTGTTCAAGGGCAAGCGCGTGTCGGTGATCGGTGGCGGCAACAGCGGTGTCGAAGCCGCGATTGACCTCGCTGGCATCGTCGCCCACGTCACGCTCATCGAATTTGCCGACCAGCTCAAGGCCGACGCCGTGCTGGTCACCAAGCTCAAGAGCCTGCCCAACGTGACCATCCACACCAACGCGCAGACGACCGAAATCACCGGTGCCGACGGCAAAGTGACCGGCCTGAAGTACAAGGACCGCGCCACGAACGTGGAGCACACCGTGCCGCTCGAAGGCGTGTTCGTGCAGATCGGCCTCGTGCCCAACACCGAATGGCTCAAGGGCACCGTGGAGCTGTCCAAGTTCGGTGAAGTCATCGTGGACTCGCACGGCCGCACCAACCTGTCCGGCGTGTTCGCGGCGGGCGACTGCACGACCGTGCCGTTCAAGCAGATCGTGATCGCGGCGGGCGATGGCTCCAAGGCCGCGCTCAGCGCGTTCGACCACCTGATCCGGATGCCGGTGGTGGCATCTGCTGCGCAAGCCGCATCAGGCCAATCCGTGGCTGTTGCCGCTTGAATATCTCATCAAAATTGGCCCCAGCGCTTGATGGTAAAGCGCTGGCAGCTATGAATTTGTGAGTGAATGGCGCGAGGCAGCCGTACGGCTGTGCGCGCCGGCCCCTGTGTGGAAGGGGGCTGAGCAGGAGGCCCGACCTGAATCACCGGCGTAGGAGGCTGCGCACACGCCGGGGCGCCATGCCCCGATACCGACCGGTCCGGGGCGGCCTGATTCTGGAGGGGTTTCATCTACCTCCCGCACCATGCATCTGTCCCTGCTTGAATGCCCCGCTTCGCGCTTTGTTTTGCAAGACACTCCACGGCCTGCAACCACTGCCGCGAACTCCGACAAAGCGAATGCCGTAACGTCCCCATCCCCCGCCTCAGAGGTGACTCACGCGCCGCTGTATGACCGGCTGGCAAACCACCTGCCCACCGCCGAAGAACGTGCCGAAGCTGCAGCGTTTGTCCGCGCGGTGATGTCCGACGTGGAGCACGACGAGGACGTCATTCCGCAAGAGCCCGAACACCTGATCGGCTGGATGGAGGCCAACATCGCCCACGTCCATGCGCAATACCAGGCGTATCTCGACGCGCGCAAGGCGGGTGCGCCGCGGCGGTATTTCACGAACCGTGCGCATGCGCTCTTTTTTTTGCGCGGGGTGGCGCCCACCAAGCTGGTCGACGGGTCGTGGTTGTATGGCCTGTGCGCGCACGCGGCCAACGCGCGGCTGTCGGACCTGGTGACCACCTACGTGGAAGAACTGGGCGATGGCCAGCCGGACAAGAACCACGTGAAGCTCTACCGCGACCTGATGGCGCGGCATGGGCTGGACCCGGTCGACGACCTGGAAGACAGCCTGTACCGGCAAGGCCTGGTGCAGCTGGCGCTGGGGTGGAACGCGCAGGACTTTCTGCCCGAGATCGTCGGCTTCAACCTCGGGTACGAGCAGCTTCCGCTGCATTTGCTGATCACCGCCTACGAGCTGAACGAGCTGGGCATCGACCCCTACTACTTCACGCTGCACGTGACGGTGGACAACGCTGGCACGGGCCATGCCAAGCGCGCCTGCATGGCGGCCCTGGAGGCAGCGCCGCGCATCGACGACGGCGGGGACTACTGGCGGCGCGTGCGCGCTGGTGCCAAGCTGAGCAACGTGGGCCTGGGCACGGTGGACGTGATCAACGGCTTCGACATCGAGGCCGAGGTGATGGCCATTCTGGCGCGCAAGGCGGGCTCGGGCCATGGCGCCCATTCGGACTTCTGCAAGGTGGCAGGCCGCAGCGTGAATGACTGGCTGGCCCGCGCCGATGATGTGCCGGCATTCGTGGCGGCGCTGGAGCAGGCGGGCTGGATCAAGCGCAACCAGCCTGCAGCGCACAGCCGGTTCTGGCAGCTGCTGCAGGGCGACCGCGCAGAGATGTTTGGCGTGTTCTCGCCGTACGAATTGCAGGTCATCCACGACTGGATCCGCGGCCCGGCGAGCGCAGACGGTGCCGCCTTCGACGCCAACGCCGAGCCCGGTGAGCCCCGCCGCCAGATGAGCTTCAGGGTGGCGCAGCGCCTGCAGGCAGCCCGGCGCCCTTCAGCAGCGGTGTCGCCATCGGCGATGGCTTCTTCACCGGTGGATACCGACCTCGAAATCTTCGAGCAGCGCTACCCCACGCTGGGCACGCAGGAGCAGCACGACATGCTGGTGCAGGCCATGGCCCCGGCGTTGCACTGGACGCCGGTGGGCTTGCTGGCAACGCGGATGTTTTTGAGTCGGGTGTAGACGAACACAGATTCGGCTTCGTTCATTGGTGTACTTGGAGCCTACCGACGGCCAGACTATCCAAACACGAACTGCACCACCCCTTCAGCCAGCACCTCCCGGCAACGCACGCCCCACACCGCGTCAATCCGCGCCCCCGTCAGCACTTCCGCCGCAGCCCCATGGTGCGCCGCCGCGCCGGGGCTCAGCAGCAGCACATCGTCCGCATACCGCAGCGCCAGGTTTACGTCGTGCAGCACGGCCACCACGCCGCAGTGCTCGCGGTGGGCCCAGTCGCGCAGCAGGCGCAGGGACTGGTGCTGGTGGGCCAGGTCAAGGGCGGCGGTGGGTTCGTCCAGCAGCAGCCAGCGCGGGGCACCGTCTGGCAGGAGGGCCCAGACCTGCGCCAGGGCGCGGGCCAGGTGCACGCGGGCCTTTTCGCCGCCGGAGAGGGTGTTGAAACTGCGCCCCGCCAGGTCGATCACGCCCGTGGCGCCCAGCGCTTCGGCCACGATGGTCGCCTCGTTGCCGGCGGGCTGTTTGCGGTGCGGGTAGCGGCCCAGCTCGGCCACTTCGCGGGCGGTGAAGTCGAAGGCCACGGCGCTTTCTTGCGGCATCACGGCGCGGCGCAGGGCCAATGTGTGGGGAGACAGGGATGCCAGCGGCTGGCTGTCCAGCAGCACCTGGCCTGCATCGGGCTTGCGCTGGGCCGACAGCAGCGACAGCAGGGTGGATTTGCCCGCGCCATTGGGGCCCAGGATGGCGGTGAAGCGCCCCGGTGGCAGCGTGGCCGTCAATCCATCCAGCAGCGTGCGGCCGCCCACGTGCACGCGGGCGTCAACGCATTGCAGGCCGAGGGTGGGGGCGCTCATACCCGGCTCCTGAATCTGCGCAGCATCCACAGGAACATGGGGCCGCCAATAAAGGCGGTGAGCACGCCCAGGGGCAACTCGGCGGGTTGCACCACGGTGCGGGCCACGGCGTCGGCCACCAGCACCAGCGCAGCGCCCAGCAGGGCCGAGCCGGGCAGCACCACGCGGTGGTCCGGGCCTGCCACCAGACGCACCCAGTGCGGTGCGATCAGGCCCACGAAGCCGATGATGCCGGTGGTGGCGGTGACGGCGCCCACGGCCAGCGCGGCGATCACGATCACGGCGCGCTTGGTGCGCTCGACATGAACGCCCAGCAGTGCGGCCTCGGCCTCGCCCAAAGCGATGGCATTGAGTGGACGGGCACAGGCCAGGGCTGCCGCACAGGCCGCCGCCACCAGGGCCGACACCAGCGCCACCGCGCTCCAGCGTGCCCCGCCCAGGCTGCCCAGTAGCCAGAACTGGATATTGCGCAATTGTTCGTCGGTGGCCACAAAGTTGAGGTAGCCCAGGCCCGCGCCGGCCAGTGCGTTCACGGCCACGCCGGCCAGCAACATCAGGCCGATGTGCGTGCCCCCCGCCCCCTGCGAAAACAGGTAGATGAGCAACGTGACGGCGGTGCCGCCGGTGAAGGCCGAGAGCATCAGCGTCCAGCTGCCCAGCGTGTGGGGCAGGGCCGGAAACCACTGCTGCCCCAGCACGATGGCGCCACCGGCCGCCAGCGCGGCGCCGCTGCTGATGCCGATGAGCCCCGGGTCGGCCAGCGGGTTGCGGAACAGCCCCTGCATGAGCGCACCGGCCAGCGCCAGCCCGGCACCCGCCGCCACGGCCAGCAGCAGGCGCGGCAGGCGGATGTTGAGGAACACCAGCTGCGCAGGCGTGCTGCCGCTGCCGGAGGGGTTCTGGCCCGTCAGCATCTGCAGCAGATCGGCGGGGCCGATGGGGTAGGCGCCGCTGGCGCTGCCCGCGATGAAGGCCAGCACCACCAGCACGGCGCCCAGCGCAAGCGCGGTGGCCGAGGCCAGGCGGGCGCGGGATGCTGCACGGTGGTGGGCGCCGTCGGCGCTGCTTCGGCGCGGGGCTGCGCTTGGCGGAGAGCCCGGCTGGGGCACGGCACTCACGCGTAGAGGCGCTGGTGGACTGCACGCACCGCCTGGGGCAGGCGCGGGCCAAAGCCCAGCAACAAAAGCGCGTCCAGTGACACCACGGCACGGCGCTGAAATGCCGGTGTCAGCGCGAGTTCGGGGCGCTGCCAGAACTTGTCCGGCCCGCCCAGGGCGGCAATGCCTTCGTCGGTGGTCAGGATGGCGTCGGGTGCGGCGCTGGCCATGGCCTCGGCGGTCATGGGGCGGTAGCCGGTGAAGCCCGTGAGCGCGTTCACCCCGCCCGCAAAGCGGATCAGCGCGTCGGCCGCCGTGCCCTGGCCCGCCACCTGGGGCGAGGGGCCGTGCGACAGGATGAACAGCATGCGCTTCTTGGGGCCCTGGGTGGCCCCGGCGATCTGCTGGCCCAGTTGCGCCCATTCGGCATCCAGCCTTGCCTGCAGCTCGCGGGCGGCGGCTTCCTTGCGCGCAGCGCGGCCCACGGCCAGCACCTTGGCACGCACGTCGTCCCAGGTGTATTCGGACTTCACCAGGTCCACCCGGATACCCGCGCCGCGCAGCTGGTCCAGCACCACGGGCGGCCCGGCTTCGGTGGTGGCGATCACCGCGTCGGGCTTGAGCGAGAGCACGCCCTCGGCCGACAGCTGGCGCATGTAGCCCACCTTGGGTGTCTTGAGCGCGGCGGCGGGGTACAGGCTGGTGGTGTCGGTGCCCACCAGCTGGGCTTGGGCGCCCAGGGCGTAGACCACCTCGGTGATGGCGCCGCTGATGGTGACCAGGCGCGGGAGCTTGCCGCCGCCATCTTGCGCCCAGCCCGCCAGCGGGGCGCCCAGGGCGGCGGCCAGCAGGGCGCGGCGTGTGGTGTGGGTGTCTGCCGGGCTCATGCTGCCTCTGCCGCCAGCGGAGAAAGCTTGCGCACGATGGCGCGCCAGTCTTCGCGCTCGGGCTTGCCGGGCTTGCGCTCGCCGAAGAACATGGCCATCAGCTCGCCGCTGTGGTCAAACGCCTCGACCGAGGTGACGGTGCCATCGGTGGTGGGCTTTTCCACCACCCACACGGCGGCAATCGCGTCTTCGCGCAGGTGCAGGTTGAAGCCCGGATCCAGCACGTTGAGCCACTGCGCGCCGCGGATCTCCATCGGCTCGATGCGCACGACGGGGCCGGTGTGGATCTGGATGCAGCCGGGGCTGCCCACGAACACCATGATGGGCGCGCCGTCGAACGCCGCCTCTTGCAGCACTTCGCGCAGCGCCGTGGCCGCCACGCGGCGGGTGAAGCGGCCTTCGGCCAGGCGCAGGCTTTGCTGCCGCTCGGCGCCAAAGGTCTTGAGCATGCCGAAGAAGTCGTGCGTGTCTTTCATCGCGGCCCAGGCGGACAGCAGACCGGGTGCGTCGATCTCGGCATCTGCGCGCGGTGCGGGGGCGGGCGGCTTGGGGCGAAACAGGTAGCCCAGCGAGGGGTCGCCAAACTGGCGCATCACGTCTTCAAACGCGGCACGGTCGGTGGCCTCGCGGCAGAAGATTTTGTGCACGGCCAGGCCGCTGGCGTCAAAGAACTGCAGGCTCAGCGATGCGTCCGTGCCCGCGTTGGCCGCGTGCTCGGTCACGGCAAAGCCTGCGTGCCACTGCGTGAAGAACAGGCGCAGGTCGATGTCAGCGCCCAGCGCCAGGCCCACGGGGCCGGTGGCCGAGAGTTTTTGGTACACGCCGGTCTTCTCGTGCACGGTGGATTCGTTGCGCGTGAGGGCGAGCACGGGGCCGCAGGCCTCAAGCGCCTGCAGCAGCTCCAGCCAGGGTCCGCGCAGGGGCACGGCCTTGATGGGATGCTCGTGTTCGCCGCCATGGGCGGCAATGGCTTCGCCCTCGCTCAGGCCGATGTGGGCGGCGGCATCCTTGTGGCGCTGGCCGGTGGCGCGGGCCTGGGCAAAGCGCTCTCGGGTCTGGGGTGCGTTCATGGTGTGGTTCACTTCAAAAAAGATAGCAGCTGGCGCTTGATGGATAAGCGCTACGGGCCTAAAACAATTCAAAACTGGACGCTGGATCGTCTCGTTGACGGGGTGCTGCGGCCGTTCCTCCCTGGCTTCGACAGGCTCAGCCCGAACGGGTGGGGGGCGGTGACGCGACGCGCTGGGGCGATTCACGCCGCACACCTCCATCC
>NZ_JBMIRS010000027.1:0-23905 GCF_049198005.1 Paracidovorax sp. MALMAid1276
TTGTGCGACTCCAAAAAGACATTGAACAGGCTCTAAGGCCATCTCCCACCGGGGCCACCGGCCACCAAGAGTCTGCGCGGCAGACTCCTACTTAGCGCACCCCGCACACCAGCGCGCCGGGGTCGTTGTGTGCCAGCTCGCGGTCGTTCTTGGCCTCTCCCACTTCCATGTCGCGCGGCAAGGTCACGCCGTTCTTCACGGCCAGGATTTCGGCCATCACGCTCACGGCGATCTCGGGCGGCGTCTTGCTGCCGATGTAGATGCCGATGGGCCCGCGCAGGCGCTCAAGGCTCTGCGCGGTCTGCTCGAAGTGCTCGATCATGCGCGCGCGGCGGGCTGCGTTGTTGCGGCGCGATCCGATGCCGCCCACATAGAACGCTTCGGTGTTCAAAGCCTCCAGCAGCGCCAGGTCGTCCAGCTTGGGGTCGTGCGTGAGCGCCACCACACAGGTGCGGCGGTCAGGCCGGAACGCGGCCACCACATCGTCGGGCATGTCGCTGACCACGGTGGCGCCGGGCACGCTCCACGCGCCCCGGTACTCCTCGCGCGGGTCGCACACCGTGACGGCAAAGCCGTTGAACAGCGCCATCGTGGCCAGGTACTCGGCCAGCTGCCCGGCGCCGATGAGCAGCATGCGGTATTCGGGGCCGAAGGTGTTGGTGAGCTGCTGCTCGTCCACCACGAGCTCTGCGGGCGAGGCCGTCGCGCACTGCGTGACGGCGCCATCGGCCAGGCGCACGGTGCGCTGCATCAGCCGCCCGGCTTCCAGCGCGGCGATCAGCGCCTGCAGATGGGCCGGGTCGGGGTCGTACTCCAGCAGCAGCTCCAGCGTACCGCCACAGGGCAGCCCGAAGCGGTGGGCTTCGTCCGCCGTGATGCCGTACTTGACGAAGCTGGGCGGCCCGCTCGGGATGCGGCGGTCTGCGGCGGCGTGGGCCGCTGGGTGGGCCACCTGCGCATAGGCCTTCGTGTGGCGGTCGATGAGGTCGTCTTCGATGCAGCCGCCCGACACGGACCCCACCACCGCGCCGTCTTCACACAGCGCCATGATCGAGCCCACCGGCCGGGGCGACGACCCCCAGGTGCGCACCACCGTGGCCAACAGCGCGCGGCGCCCCGCTGCACGCCAGCCGTGCAGCGTGCGCAACACCATCACATCCAGGTTTTCCATCGCTTGTTCATCCGTTCAGTCCCTGCCGCCCATGCGCTGACCCGCTCTGGCTCCAACACCCGCAGCCCGGCAGGGCAACACATCTCAATTCAACCACCACGCCAGCACGACCAGCACACCCGCGCCGGCCACCCACACCCACACGGGGATGCCGCCCGAAGACGGCGGCGCCTCGGCAGCCGCTGCCAGCACCGGAGGGGGCGCCGCCGCCTCTGCCGCCCCCCCGGCCGCCGCCGGTGTCGCCGCCGACTGCGCGGGCGGGTCTGACGGCTCCGCGCCCGGTGCTTCCGCGCGCGGGTGGCGCCGCTGCATCTCGCCGTCGAAGCGCTTGAAAAAGTCCTCGGCCATGGTCTTGGCCGCCCCGTCGATCAGGCGCTGGCCGAGCTGGGCGATCTTGCCACCCACGGTGGCGTGCACGGTGTAGTGCAGCTCACAACGCTCCTGCCCCGCCGCATCCGCGGGCAACGGCGCGAGCCGCACCTGCGCGTTGCCCTTGCCAAAACCCGCCACCCCGCCCGAGCCGTCGAAGGCGATGGTGTAGCTCTCGGGCGGCACGATGTCGCTGAGCGTGATCTTGCCCGCAAACTTGGCCGACACCGGGCCGATCTTGAGCGCCATGGCAACGGCGTACTGATTGTCCCCCGTGGCCTCGACCTTGTCGCAACCCGGGATGCACAGCTTGAGCACCTCGGGGTCGTTGAGCGCGTCCCAGGCCTGTTGCTGGCTGACGGCAAGGGTGCGGCTGGATTGCATTTCCATGGGGATGTCCTTTCTGGCTGGGTTCGAATGGGGTGTCGGAAACTGCGGTGCGCGGGTGCACCGTTCATTGGCGCAGCAGCGCCGCCAAGCTGCCCGCCAGGTCCTGCAGATGGCTCAGGTTGTGCACCGCCAGCATGCCGTGGGCCTGGCGGTGCAGCTCGGCCGCGCCGCGCGCCGTGGGGGCATAGCCGCCAAAACGCAGCAGCGGGTTGAGCCACAGCAGGCGGCCGCAGTGGCGGCGCAGCCAGGCCAGCTCGCGGGCCAGCACCTCGGGCGCGCCCGTGTCCAGGCCGTCGCTGATCAGCAGCACCAGGGTGCGCCGGCCCACCAGGCGGCGGGCGTGTCGGGTGCGCAGCGCGGCCAGGCAGTCGCCCATGCGCGTGCCCCCGGCAAAGTCGGTGATGGCGCGGCTGGCCGCCTCCAGCATGGCGTCGGTGTCGGCCAGGCGGAAGGCCGGGGTCAGGTCGGTCAGGCCGGTGCCAAAGGCGAACACGTCGCGCCGCACCGCGCCGCCCTTGCCGGCCCGGCGGGGCGCGGTGGCGGCGTGCAGAAAGGCCAGCAGCAGCCGCGCGTAGCGCTCCATCGAGCCCGACACATCGACCAGGACCAAGAGCGGCAGCGGCTGCTCGCGCCGCTGCAGCCGTGGCAGCTGCAGCACCTCGCCGCCATGGCGGGTGGCCTGCCGCATCGTGCCCGGCCAGTGCGGGCGGCTGCCGCGCAGGCCGGGGCGGGTGCGGCGGGCGGCATAGCGCGGCAGCGGCAGTGGCACCTCGCGAGCCAGCTGTGCCACCAGGCGGTATTCGCTGGCCGACAGCTGGTTGAAGTCGGCCTGGCGCAGGCGCTGCAGAGTGCTGGCCGTCATGGCCGCGTCGAATTCGACGGTGTCTTCCTCGCGCGGCGGCGGTGCATTGCGTGCGGCGCGCACCGGCGCCAGCGCCTCGCTGACCCGTGGGCGGCGCGGCGCGGGCGCGGCCTTGGACTCGGCGCTGGGCAGCATCTGGGCCAGCAGCTTCTGCGCCACGTCGGGGTTGCGAAAGTAGGCGTCGAACAGTTCGCGGAACACCGCGCGGTCCTGCTCGCGGCTGATCAGCACCGCCTCCAGCGCGGCGCTGAAGTCCCGCCGGTCCATGCCGACGAGCAACACCGCCTGCTGGGCCAGCGCCATGC
This sequence comes from Paracidovorax sp. MALMAid1276, assembly GCF_049198005.1. Classification (NCBI taxonomy): domain Bacteria; kingdom Pseudomonadati; phylum Pseudomonadota; class Betaproteobacteria; order Burkholderiales; family Comamonadaceae; genus Paracidovorax; species Paracidovorax sp. MALMAid1276. Next base: position 3,098 of record NZ_JBMIRS010000027.1, read on the forward strand.
GGGCGGCGTCCACCGGCACGCCCGCCCGACGCAGCGCGCGGCCAAAGCCGGTGAGGTTGTCGGCGAGCTTGCCGGTGCGGGCATCGCCGAGTTGAGAGATGGGGGTGCTTTCCGCCATGGTCGCGGCTTCACGGGTTCCGACACAGGTTGCGGATGCGCATTCGATCACCGAATGCCGCTCTGAAGGCCGTTCGGGCTGCACCTGTCGAAGCCTTGCGCGGCGCTTCGACAGGCTCAGCGTGAACGGCTTCGCAGGTTGGAAGGCCGCTTGGCATCACGCATCCGCAGGCTGGAGCAATTGCGTCGCCATGTCGCGCGTCAGGGCCGCCACGTCCTCGCGTTGCTTGAACAAAATGCCCGCCGTGTCGGACACCACTTCGGGGTCGACCACCAGCGTGTCCAGCGCGACCAGCGCCTTGGCCCATTCCACGCTCTCGGCAATGCCGGGCGCGCGCTGGAAGGCGTTGGCAAAGGGCTGGCTGCGCAGGCGGCCGACGAAATCGGCCACCTGCGCGGCCAGGGCCTCGCTGGCGCCGGGCACCTGGGCGCGCACGATGGCCAGCTCGCGCTCGCGCTCGGGGTAGTCCAGCCAGTGGTACAGGCAGCGGCGCTTGACGGCGTCGTGCAGGTCGCGCGTGCGGTTGCTGGTGAGCAGCGTGACCGGCGTGGCCTGCGCGCGCACCGTGCCGATCTCGGGGATGCTGACCTGGTATTCGCCCAGGTATTCGAGCAGGAAGGCCTCGAAGGGCTCGTCGGCGCGGTCCACCTCGTCGATCAGCAGCACCGCGCCCGGCGCGGGCGCCTGCAGCGCCTGCAGCAGCGGGCGGCGGATGAGGTATCGGTCTTGGTAGACCTCGCGTTCCACCTGCGCCATGTCGGCGCCGCCCTGCCCTTCCGCAGCCCGCATGTGCAGCAGCTGGGCCGCGTAGTTCCACTCGTACAGCGCCTCGCGCTGTTCCAGCCCGTCGTAGCACTGCAGCCGAATCAGGCTGCGCGACAGCACTTCCGAGAGGGCTCGCGCCAGCGCCGTCTTGCCCACACCCGGCTCGCCCTCCAGCAGCAAGGGCCGCTGCAGCTTGAGCGCCAGAAACACCGCCGTGGCCAGGCGGCGATCAGCAAAATAGCCCACGCCTTGCAAGGCCTGCACCAGGGCGTCGATGGAAGCCGGAACCGGCGCAGCGGTCATCGCATTCATTGCTATCTAATTCATAGCTATCAGCGCTTGACAGTAAAGCGCTGGCAGCCAATTTCATTCAAAAAAAGCAACCCACCACCCACCACCCGCCGCCATGCGGCTGTGCGTGGTGGGCCTGCGCCCCTCAGCCCAGCATCTGCTGCACCGCGCGCCGCGTCTGCACGCTGATGAGGTTGGCGCGGTAGGCCGCGCTGGCGTGGATGTCGGTGTTCAGCTCGCTCGGGTCGATGGCAACGCCGGCGGCCGCTTCGGGCGTGAAGCTCTGGCTGAGCGCCGCCTCCAGCCCCGCATGCCGGAACACGCTGGTGGCCGCGCCGGTGATGGCCACGCGCACGCCGGCATCGAACTGCGCCACGAACACCCCCACCAGCGAAAAGCGCGACGCGGGCTGCCTGAACTTCATGTAGGCCGCACGCTTCGGGATGGGGAAGCGGATGGCGGTGATGATTTCGCCCTCGTCCAGCGCCGTGGTGTACATGCCCACAAAGAAATCGTCGGCCGTGATCTCGCGCCGGTCGGTGACCACCGTGGCGCCCAGTGCCAGCACAGCGCTCGGGTAGCAGGCGGCCGGGTCGTTGTTGGCCACCGAGCCGCCCAGCGTGCCGCGTGCGCGCACCTGCCGGTCGCCGATGTGGGCGGCCAGGTCGGCCAGCGCGGGGATGGCGGCCTTCACATCCGCGCTGCGGGCCACGTCCATGTGGCGTGTCATGGCGCCAATGACCAGCGCGTCGCCCTCGCGGCGGATGCCCGCCAGCTCGACCACGCCGTTCAGGTCGACGATTTTCTCGGGGTTGGCCAGGCGCAGGCGCATGGACGGCAGCAGGCTTTGCCCACCCGCCAGCAGCTTGCCGCCCTGGGCAATGAGCTGCGCGGCAGCGGCGGTGGAGGCAGGCGCTTCAAAGGTAAATGCGTACATGGTCGAATCTCCTCAAGCCTTGGCGTTCTGAATCGCTTCCCACACGCGGTGCGGCGACGCGGGCATGTCGAAGTCCTTCACGCCCAGCGGGCGCAGCGCGTCCAGCACCGCGTTGATGACGGCGGGTGGCGAGCCGATGGCCCCGGCCTCGCCGCAGCCCTTGGTGCCCAGCGGGTTGTGGGTGCAGGGGGTGCACACATGGCCGAGCTTGAATTCAGGAAAGTCGTCGGCGCGCGGCATCGCGTAGTCCATGAAGCTGCCGGTGAGCAGCTGGCCGGTCTCGCGGTCGTACACGCAGTTTTCCAGCAGCGCCTGGCCGATGCCCTGCACCAGCCCGCCGTGCACCTGGCCCTCGACGATCATCGGGTTGATGATGGTGCCGAAATCGTCCACCGCCGTGAACCGGTCCACGCGCGTCACGCCGGTCAGCGGGTCGATCTCGACCTCGCAGATGTAGGTGCCGGCCGGGAAGGTGAAGTTGGTCGGGTCGTAGAAGGCCGTCTCATTCAGACCCGGCTCCAGCTTGTCGAGCGGGTAGTTGTGCGGCACATAGGCCGTGAGCGCCACCTGGCCGAACGGAATCTTCTTGTCCGTGCCCTTGACGGTGAACTCGCCGCCGCTGAAGTCAATGTCGGCGTCGCTCGCCTCCATCAGGTGGGCGGCAATCTTCTTGGCCTTGGCCTCGATCTTGTCCAGCGCCTTCATGATGGCCGCGCCGCCCACGCTGATGGAGCGCGAGCCGTAGGTGCCCATGCCGAACGGCACACGGCCGGTGTCGCCGTGCACGATGTCCACGTTCTCCACCGGAATGCCCAGGCGCGCGGCCACCACCTGGGCAAAGGTCGTCTCATGCCCCTGGCCGTGGCTGTGCGAGCCGGTGAACACCGTCACGCTGCCCGTGGGGTGCACGCGCACCTCGCCGCATTCAAACAGCCCGGCGCGTGCGCCCAGCGCGCCCGCGATGTTGGACGGCGCAATGCCGCAGGCCTCGATGTAGCTGCTGTAGCCGATGCCGCGCTTCAAACCCTTGGCCTCGCTGGCCGCCTTGCGCGCGGCAAAACCCGCCACATCGGCCAGCTCCTTCGCCTGCGTCATGCAGGCGTGGTAGTCGCCCACGTCGTACTGCAGCGCCACCGGCGTCTGATACGGAAAGCTGGTGATGAAGTTGCGCTTGCGGATCTCGTCCTGCGAGAGGTTCATGTCCCACGCGCAGCGCGTGACCAGGCGCTCCAGCAGGTAGGTGGCCTCGGGCCGGCCCGCGCCGCGGTAGGCATCGACCGGCGCGGTGTTGGTGAACCACGAGTCCACCTCCACGTACACCTGCGGCGTGGTGTACTGGCCCGCCAGCAGCGTGGCGTACAGGATGGTGGGCACGGCGCTGGCAAAGGTGCTCAGATACGCGCCCAGGTTGGCGTCGGTGTGCACCCGCATGGCCAGGAACTTGCCGTCCTGGTCCATCGCCATCTCGGCGTGGCTCACATGGTCGCGGCCATGCGCGTCAGAGAGGAACGCCTCGCTGCGGTCGGCCACCCACTTGATGTTGCGGTTGAGCTTCTTAGCGGCCCAGGTCAGGCACACGTCCTCGGCATACAGGTAGATCTTGGAGCCGAAGCCGCCACCCACGTCGGGCGCGATCACGCGCACCTTGTGCTCGGGCAGGCCCATCACAAAGGCGGTCATCAAGAGGCGCTCGACGTGCGGGTTCTGGTTGCTGACGTAGAGCGTGTATTCGTCGCTGGCGCGGTTGTAGCTGCCGATGGCGGCGCGCGGCTCCATCGCGTTGGGCACCAGGCGGTTGTTGACCAAGTCGAGCTTCGTGACGTGGGCGGCGCTGGCAAAGGCTGCGTCCACCGCGCCCTTGTCGCCAATCGCCCATTTGAAGCAGTGGTTGTCGGGCGCGATGTCGTGCAGGGCCGCGCCCGCCACCGCACCCGATGCGGCATCGGCCACATTCACCACGGCAGGCAGCACGTCGTAGTCCACCTCCACCAGCTCGGCCGCGTCGCGCGCTTGCTGCTGGGTCAGCGCCACCACCATGGCCACATGGTCGCCCACGTAGCGCACCTTGCCCTGGGCCAGGATGGGGTGTGGCGGCTCCTTCATGGGCTCGCCGTTGGTGCTGGTGATGAGCCAGCCGCAGGGCAGGCCGTTGATGTTGTCGGCGGCCACATCGGTGCCGGTGAACACGCCCAGCACGCCCGGTGCGGCCTTGGCAGCGTCGATGTTGATGCTGTTGATCTTGGCGTGCGCGTGCGGCGAGCGCACGAACACCGCATGGCTTTGCGCGGCCAGCACCACGTCGTCGGTGTACTGGCCGGCGCCGGTGAGGAAGCGGTAGTCCTCCTTGCGCTTGAGCGATTCGCCGATGTGCGGCAGCTTGGAAAAGTCGGATGCACCCATGGTTCTTCTCCTTGGTGTTCAGGCCGCAGCCATGGCCTTTTGGCCGACCTGCACCGCGCGCACGATGTTCTGGTAGCCGGTGCAGCGGCACAGGTTGCCTTCGAGCTGCTCGCGGATCTCGGCCTCGCTCGCGCCGGGGTGCTTGCTGCACAGGTCCACCGCGCTCATCACCATGCCGGGGGTGCAGAAGCCGCACTGCAGGCCGTGGCATTCCTTGAAGGCCGCCTGCATGGGGTGCATGGTGCCGTCGGCGGCGGCCATGCCCTCGATGGTGGTCACCTCGGCACCCTGGGCCTGCGCCGCCAGCATGGCGCACGACTTGACCGCGTGGCCGTTGACGTGCACGGTGCACGCGCCGCACTGGCTGGTGTCGCAGCCCACATGGGTGCCGGTCAGCTGCAGGTGTTCGCGCAGGGCATGCACGAGCAGGGTGTTGGGAGGAACGTCAACACTGGCCGCGCGCCCGTTGACCGTGAACTGGACTTGCATCTGGCTGTCTCCTGTGATGGTGATGGCTGGACTTGCAGGCCGCATCTTGTGACCGTGAGGGGGCCCCCTCCCTAGGGACAACCCTCGGTTTCCGAGGGGTGGCGCGGGATATTCTCAAAATGAAACATGTTGCAGCGCACACCTGCGCATGATGGAGGCCGCACCACGCCCCCGACCGGAGTGCCCATGTCCCTCAGCATCCCTGCACGGCCCCTTTCTCCCCAGCGCACGGACCACATTGCGCTGGCGCGCCGTGCCGTGCTGGGCCAGGGCCAGCTGCCCGCCGGCGTGGCCGTGGAGCCGTGGATCGTGCGGTCGTGGCAGCGCTGCCTGGCGCAGGGCCAGCGGCCCGACCAGCCGGTGGCGTTCGACGCCGTCACCGCCGCCGATGTGCGCCACGCCGGCGAGCAGCACCACCACCTGCTGCAGGCGGCGCGGCCGGTGCTGGCCCAGCTCACACGGGCGATCGCCGGCATGCACTATTTCGCGATGCTGACCGACGCGCGCGGTGTGGTGGTGGACGTGCAGGGCGCGCTGAACCGGCACGACCCGCGCGTGCGCGCCATCGGCCGTGTGGGCATCGACCTGTCGGAGCGGGCCGTGGGCACCACCGCCATCGGCGCCGCGCTGACCGAGCTGCAGCCCGTGTGGCTGCACCAGGGCGAGCACTTTTTTGCCGACAACGGCCACTACAGCTGCGCGGGCGCGCCGCTGTTCGGCCCGCAAGGCCAGTGCGTGGGCATGCTGGACCTGACCGGCGTGGACGTGCCCGAGCGGCCCGAGCTGCGACACCTGGTGGCCCGGTCGGCCCGGGCCATGGAAGACGCGCTGCTGCTGCACACGCCCCACGCGCTGCTGTTGCGCCTGAACTGGCCCGGCTGCGCGCTGGGCGGCGAAGGCGACGGCCTGGTGGCGCTGGACGCCCACGGCGCCGTGCTGGGCTGCAACAGCATGGCTCGCCAGCTGTTGCCCCTGCCCTTGAGCGCGCCGGGAACCCCGCTGCACTGCAGCGACCTGATGGCGCTGCCATGGACCCAGCTGTTCGACGCGGCCCGGCACCGGGGCGCCTGCGCACCGGTCGATCTGCCGCTGTGGTCCGGCCTGCGCCTGCAGGCGCTGGCGCTGCGGCCCGACGACGCGCGCACGGTGCACCCCGCAGCCACGGTCGCGGGCATGGTCGCTGCGGGCGAGGCGCCGTCCCCACTAGCCCCCAGCTCCATCAGTACCTTCAGTGCCACCCCGGTCACCCGTGCCCCCGCCCCGCTGCGCGCCGCCGAAACCGCCCTGATCCACCAGGCCGTGCTCGACGCGCGCGGCAACGTGGCCGAAGCCGCGCGCGCCCTGGGCATCAGCCGCGCCACGGTGTACCGCAAGCTGGGCGCACCCAGGAAGGGCAAGGACCGGGGCACAGCGGCGGGCTGAGCGCCGATTGAATGCGGGGCGCCGGGCCGCCTGGTTCATGCCAGCGTCTGCAAGGCCGCTAAAAAATCAAGCCAAATCAGGCCTCAGCGCTTATCCATCAAGGCCTTACAGCTATATTTTATATAGCAAACTTGCTTTGACGCGTGTGTTGAACTGACTTGTGCGCGGTGCGCAAAGCGGCAGCGCTACACATCCGCCAACGCCAGCACCACGGCATGCTCGTCCAGCACCAGCGCCACGCGGCTGCCCGCGCGCAGGCCGCTGCCCGGCGGCGCAAAGCCCACCATCTGCACGCCCCCAGCCAGCAGCCGGGCCGACACCTCGTCGCCCGATTCACCGCGCACGACGCGCACCGCGCGGGCCCACAGACGGCAGGTGCCGCCTGCGGCCGGTGCGGCCGTTGCATCGGGTGCATCAGGTGCAGCCGACACTGGCGTCGCTGGCCCGGCGCGCTCCACGCGCACCGCCGTGGCCTTGCACAGCGCCTGCACCACCAGGCCGGGCACCAGGCCCAGCAGCTCGGCGCTTTCGCGCGTGATGCGCGAGGCCAGCACGGGCGGGGCCGTGCCGTCGCCCGCCGCCTCAAACGCGAGTTGCACCCGCACGATCTGCCCCATGGCCTGCAGCCCCTGCACCACGCAGGGCACCTGGTTGCGCATGCTGGTGCGCACGGCCAGGCGCGCCAGGGCCGGGCCGGCATGGGGCGCGCCCTGCCAGCGCGACAGCACCGCGCCGCGCGCCTGGGCCATGGCATCGGCCGCGGCCAGCAGTTGCCGGCCCGCGTCGGTCAGCTGCGCGCCGCCGCCGCCGGCGCCGCCCACGGCCCGCGCCACCAGGGGCGTGCCGGCCAGGTTGGTCAGCGTGTCCACCGCCTGCCAAGCGGCCTTGTAGCTCACCCCCACGGCCCGCGCCGCCTGCGAGATGGAGCCCAGGCCACCAATCTGCCGCAGGATGTCGATGCGTTTGTCGGTCAGGGCATGGCCAAGGGCCGAGGACAGAGCGAGGGGCGCGGGCATGCGCGGATCATGCCTGAGCAGGCCCCTCACGCCGGGCCGCGCCCACCGGCCCCAGGCCCCGCGCGGCGCAGCCCCACGGCCGGCCGCTGCGCGCGCTGTTGCTGCCGCGCCAGTGCCCCTTCGGCCGCCGCCTTCAGCAGCCGCTGAAACGATGGGCACTGCGCATGGCTCTCGGCCGGGCACGCAGCGGCATGCCGCAGGCCGCTGCTCATGGCCTTGAGGCGCCGGACCATGGCGTCCAGCTCGTCGGCTTTGGCCGAGAGCAGCTGCCGGTCGATGCTGGGCTGGCCGCCCGGCAGGAACATCGAGCGGATCTCGTCGAGCGAAAACCCCGCCGATTGCCCCAGCGCAATCAGCGCCAGTTGGTCCAGCACGCCGGGCGCAAACCGGCGGCGCTCACCCGGTGCGGCCACCGACCGCACCAGCCCCTTTTCCTCGTAGTAACGCAGCGTCGACGCCGGGAGTCCCGAGCGCTTTGCCACTTCCGCAATGTCCATTCCAGATGCCTCCAGCAAACGCTTGACTTCAAGTTGACTTGAACTTCTATAGTGAATTCACTGCCACTTCACGTCAACCTTTTCAAGGAGATTTCTCATGGCCCTTCAATGGCAAGACCTCCCCATCGCCCTGCTGATCGGCGTGGGCGCCACCGCCGTCATGGACACCTGGCTGGCGCTGCTGCAGCGCCTGGGCGTGCCCACCCTGAACTTCGCTTTCATCGGCCGCTGGGTGGGCCACCTGCTGCGCGGCCGGTTCGCCCACGCGGCCATCGCCAAGGCGGCACCCATCCGGGGTGAGACAGCCTGGGGCTGGCTCACCCACTACGCCGTGGGCATGGGCTTTGCCATGGTGCTGGTGGCCATCCAGGGCACGGACTGGGTGCGCAGCCCCACCCTGCTGCCCGCCGTGGCCCTGGGCATTGGCACCGTGGCCGCGCCGCTTTTTGTGATGCAACCGGCCATGGGCGCGGGCTTTGCCGCATCGCGCACGCCCACGCCGCTCAGGAACTGCCTGCGCAGCCTGGCCAACCACACCGTTTTTGGCTTCGGCCTGTACCTGTCCACGCTGGCCATCGGCCTGGTTTCACGATGACCGCCTCCCGAGCACTCCCCCAGAAACCACCCAAGGAAACCACACCATGCAACACATCGCCATCATCTATCACAGCGCCCACGGCCACACCGCCCACATCGCGCAGCACGTCTGCCGGGGCGCCCAAGGGTTACCCGACATACACGCCGAGCTGGTCCGGGCCGAAGACCTGGCCCACACCCCCGACGCCCTGCTGCGCTACGACGGCGTGATCCTCGGCTCGCCCACCTACCTGGGCGGCGTGTCCGGGCCGTTCAAGACCTTCATGGACGCCACCGGCCGGCTGTGGAAGACGCAGCAGCTCAAGAACCGGCTCGCCGCGGGCTTCACCGTGTCCTCGCTGCCCGCAGGCGACAAGCAGTCCACCCTGCTGTCGATGTTCGTGTTCGCCATGCAGCACGGCATGGTGTGGGTGGGCAACCCCATCCTGCCCGAGCAGCACGCCGGCGTGCCCTACGACGAGGCCGCCAACCGGCTGGGATCGTGGTCGGGCCTGATGGCGCAGGCCGGGCACGGCGCGCCCGCCGACGCCTTTGCACCGGGCGATGTGAAGACGGCCCGCATGTTCGGCCAGCACTTTGCGCAGACCCTCCAGCGCCTGGGTGCCGCATGCGCGCCAGGGCCCCATGCTCGTGAGGAGCTGGCCGCATGATCCCCGCGCGCTATGGTCCGGTGCTGTTCAGCCTGATCCTGTCGGGCGCGATGTCGCTGCTGGTGTCGGGGGTTGCCACCTACCGGTCCCTGCCGCCCCAGCACGGCTTTGCCGGCGCGTGGATGAGCGTCTGGATGAGCAGCTGGGCGGCAAGCTGGCTGGTGGCCTTCCCGGCCGTCATGCTGGCGGCCCCGCTGACCCGCCGGGCCGTGGCCTGGCTGACCCGGCAAGAGGGAGCGGGGTCGGGGTGACGCGTGGAGGGCGCCTATACTCGCTATTCCATCCATGAATAGCGCCACCCTGGCAACCCTCTGCATGCACCGTCGCCCCATGCCCCGCCCCCGCACCTTGCTGGCCGCGCTGGCCCTGGCCGTCGCGCCGCTCGCGCATGCGGGCACCGTGCCGGTGGCCGTGGCCGCCAACTTCGCCGCGCCCATGCAGAAGATCGCATCGGCCTTCGAAGCCGACACGGGCCACAAGGCGGTGCTGTCGATGGGCGCCACCGGCAAGTTCTATGCGCAGATCACCCATGGCGCGCCGTTCCAGGTGCTGCTGTCGGCCGACGACGCCACGCCCGCACGGCTGGAAAAAGAGGGCCGCGCGGTGGCGCACAGCCGCTTCACCTATGCCATCGGCACCCTGGTGCTGTGGAGCGCGCAGCCCGGCTATGTGGACCCGCAGGGCGCGGTGCTCAGGAATGGGGACTTCCGCCACATCGCGCTGGCCAACCCGCGGCTTGCGCCCTACGGCCTCGCCGCCCTGCAGGCCATGGGCCAGCTCGGCGTGACCGCACGGCTGCAGCCCCGCTTTGTGCAGGGCGAGAACATCGCCCAGACCCACCAGTTCGTCGCCACCGGCAACGCGCCGCTGGGCTTTGTGGCCCTGTCGCAGGTGATGGCCGACGGCAAGATCACCCACGGCTCGGCCTGGCAGGTGCCTGCCGAGCTGCACCAGCCCATCCGCCAGGACGCCGTACTGCTGACGGCCGGCCAGGGGCAGGCGGCGGCCATGGCGCTGATGCAGTACCTGCGAAGCGACAAGGCGCGGGCCATCATCCAGGCCCACGGCTACCGCTTTTGACGCCGGGTTGCGCTTCGTGACCACTGCCCACCGTTGCGACCATGCCCTTTTCCAGCACTGACCTGGCCGCCATCGGACTCACGCTGCGGCTGGCCGGCACCACCACGGCGCTGCTGCTGGTGCTGTGCACGCCGCTGGCCTGGTGGCTGGCCCACACGCCCTCGCGCTGGCGCGGCCCAGTGTCGGCCGTGGTGGCGCTGCCGCTGGTGCTGCCGCCCACGGTGATCGGCTTTTACCTGCTGGTCACCCTGGGACCCCAGGGCCCCATCGGGCAATTCACCCAAAGCCTGGGGCTGGGCACGCTGCCGTTCACCTTCTGGGGGCTGGTGGTGGGCTCGGTCATCTACTCGCTGCCGTTTGCGGTGCAACCGCTGCAGCACGCGTTTGAAAGCATCGGGCAGCGCCCGCTGGAGGCCGCCGCCACCCTGGGCGCGGGGCCGTTGGACCGCTTTTTCACCGTGGCGCTGCCGCTGGCCCGCCCGGGCTTCGTCACCGCGGCCATCCTCAGCTTTGCGCACACGGTGGGCGAGTTTGGCGTGGTGCTGATGCTGGGCGGCAACATCCCCGGCGTGACGCGCGTGGTGTCGGTGCAGATCTACGACCATGTCGAGGCCCTCGAATACGCGCAGGCGCACTGGCTGGCCGGCGCCATGGTGGTGTTTGCGTTCGTGGTGCTGCTGGGCCTCAATCTCTCGCGTCGCAGGGCGGCGTCCCTGGTGGGCTGATGGCAGCGGATTCCTCCATCGCCGCGCGCCTGCAGCTGGTGCGCCCCGGCTTCACGCTGGATGTGGACCTCCACCTGCCCGGGCACGGTGTGACGGCGCTGTTCGGCCCCTCGGGCTGCGGCAAGACCACGGTGCTGCGCAGCATGGCCGGCCTGGCCCGCGCGCAGCCGGGCCGGGTGGTGGTGAACGGCGAGGTGTGGCAGGACGACGCGCAGCGCCTGTGGAAGCCCACCCACCAGCGTGCGCTGGGCTATGTGTTTCAGGAGGCCAGCCTTTTCGACCACCTGAGCGTGCGCGGCAACATCGACTATGGCCACCGGCGCGCACCGGCCGCACGCCGATCTGTGGCGCTGGACGCGGCAATCGACCTGCTGGGCATCGCCCACCTCATGGACCGCAAGCCGCATGCGCTGTCGGGCGGCGAACGCCAGCGCGTGGCCATTGCGCGGGCTCTGGCGGCCAGCCCGCGCCTGCTGCTGATGGACGAACCGCTGGCCGCGCTCGACGCGGCGCGCAAGGCCGAGCTGCTGCCCTACCTGGAGCGGCTGCAGCGCGCGCTCGATATTCCCGTGGTGTACGTGAGCCATGCGCTGGATGAAGTGGCCCAGTTGGCCCACCACCTGGTGCTGATGGACGATGGCCAGGTGCGCGCCCAGGGCCCCACCGCCGAGCTGATCGCGCGGCTGGACCTGCCGCTCGCCCATGGCGACGCCGCCGCCACGGTGATCGACGGCAGGGTGCTGCAGCACGACGCGCACGACCACATCCTCACGGTGGCGTTTGACGGGGGGCAGCTGATGCTGGCCAGCGCCACCGCGCACACGCCGGGCGAACGCGTGCGGCTGCGCCTGCAGGCCCGCGACCTGAGCCTGGCGCTGGCCGCCCCGCGCGACACCAGCATCCTCAACATCGTGCCCGCCACGGTGGTGGCGCTCAGCCCCGACAGCCCGGGCCAGTGCATGGTGGCGCTGGACGCGGGCCCCACCCGGCTGCTCGCGCGGGTCACGCAGCGCTCGGCCCAGGCGCTGGGGCTGGCCCCGGGACTGGCGGTGTTTGTGCAGGTCAAGGGCATCGCAGTGGTGGGCTGAACCGCTGCCTGCCCGGCCCCCTGCCGCCCCTTGCCTCCGGGGAGCGCGGCAGCCTGCCCAGCTGTTGCGGCGCGCACACGCGGTGCCGGGCGCCCCGAAATGCGGCTACGCTGTGGGGCCATGCCGCCATCGCCCCCCTCCCCGTCCCCTGCCATGCACGCCCCAGGGCCGCGCCTGAGCCTGCGCACCTGGCTGCTGGGCCTGTCGCTGCTGACCACCCTGCCGCTGCTGGTGTTTGCGCTGTCGGTGGTGCGCGAGTTCAAGGACTTCCAGCAGCGGGCCCTGGTGGAGCAGCTCGAGCGGCGCACCGGCGAGCTGGTGCATCTGGTGGCCGAGCGGCTGCAGGGCACGCTGGGCACCCTCAATGCACTGGCCGAGTCTGACGCCGCGCTGGCGCTCGACGCCCCCCGCCTGTATGCGCATGCCCGCCGCACCGTGCAGCGCAGCCCCGACATCCGCGCCATCACCCTGACCAACGAGGAGAACATCCTCTTCCTGACCACCGCGCCCCTGGGCCGCACCGACCTGCCGGTGAGCGCCAAGGCCAGCCTGCAGGCGGCGCTGCGCACGCAAAGCCCCAGCGTGTCGGGCCCGTTCATGTCCCCGGTGAGCCCCATCCAGGTGGTGGCGCTGACGGTGCCCCTGGTGCGCGAGGGGCAGGCCACGCATGCGCTGCGCGGCATCCTCTCGGTCGATTCGCTCAACGAGCTGGTAGCCCCTTCGCGCCTGCCCGAAGGCTGGATTGCCGGCATTGCGGATGCCGAGGGCATTGCCGTGGCGCGCAGCCGCGACCCGGCCTTGCATGTCGGGCGGCCCGTCAGCGACTCATTCCGCAAGGGCATGCTGGAGGGCACGGGCGAGGCATTCCTGGGCTCCACGCTCGAAGGCATTCCCACCATCCACCTCGTGCAACCGGTCTCCGGCTTCGACTGGTACCTGAGCGTGGCCGTGCCCCGGGCGCTGCTGAACGCGCCCGTGACGGCCATGCTGTGGCACATGGCGGGCCTGGGCGTGCTGTGGCTGGGCCTGTCGCTGCTGGCCGCCATGGTGTTTTCGCAATACCTGCTGCGCCAGATGCAGGCCGTGGCCCGCGCCATGGAGGGCAGCACCCTGGGCCCCGCCACGAAGCTGCGGGTGACGGAGCTGGCCAGTGTTGCCGCGCAGTTTCTGGCCTCGCAGCGCAGCGAGGCGGCCATGCGCGGCGACCGCGACGTGGCCGTGACCGCGCGCGAGCAGGTGCAGGACCTGTACGACCGCGCACCCTGCGGCTACCACTCGCTGGACAGCGAAGGCCGCGTGCTGAGCATGAACCTGACCGAACTGCAGTGGCTGGGCCTGCCGCTGGCCGACGTGCAGGGCCGGGCCTATGCGGATTTCCTCACGCCCGCAAGCCGGGTCGTCTTTCGGGACCGCTTTCCGCAGTTCATGCAGGACGGGCAGATCAAGGACCTGGAAATGGACCTGCTGAACGCCCGGGGCGAAGCCATGCCCATCCTGGTCAGCGCCACCGCTGTGCGCGACGCCGCGGGGCACTTCATCGCCAGCCGGTCCACCGTGTTCGACAACACCGAAAAGAAGCGGGTGCATGCCCAGCTGGAGCACATGGCCCGCCGAGACGCGCTGACCGAGCTGAGCAACCGGCGCGATTTCTATGAAAAGGCCGAGTACGAGATTGCGCGCTGCCTGCGCAGCGGCCAGCCGTTTTGCGTGCTCATGGTGGACGTGGACTTCTTCAAGAAGGTCAACGACGAATACGGCCATGCCGGGGGCGACGATGTGCTGCGCCAGCTGGCCCGGTTCCTGGCGTCGCAGCTGCGCACGGTGGACGTGCCGGCGCGCCTGGGCGGTGAGGAATTTTCGGTGCTGATGCCGGGCACCCCGCTGCCGGAGGCCGCCCACGCGGCCGACCGCATCCGCACGGCGCTGCAGGCCACGCCGGTGGCGCTGCGCGACGGCCGCACGGTGTCGGTGACGGTGTCGATGGGGCTCGCGCAGTGGCATGCCGACGATGCAGACATCGACGCCACGCTCAAGCGCGCAGACACCGCGCTGTACCGTGCCAAGGCCACGGGGCGCAACCGCGTTTGCACCGAGGTCTGAGCGCCTTCGCGCTGCGGCCCCACGCCCTCGCAGGCCCTCCCGATTGCCGGCTGTGCCGCCGTACCGCCGAGCTGCCCGGCGCCTACTTCCCGGCGTTCGGGAAGAACAGTTGCTCGCCCCCAATCTTGTAGGCCGCAATGGCCTGCTGGCCGGCGGGCGATACCACCCAGTCCACAAACTTCTGCGCATCCTGCGCCTTCACGTGCGGGTGCTTGGCGGGGTTGACCACCATCACGCCGTACTGGTTGAAGAGCCGGGTGTCGCCCTCCACCAGAACGGCCATGTCGGCGCGGTTCTTGAAGTTGAGCCAGGTGCCCCGGTCGGCCAGCGCGTAGGCGCCGCTCGACGCCGCGATGTTCAGCGCTGGGCCCATGCCGCAGCCGCATTCCTTGTAGCCGCTGCCCTTGGCGGCGTCGGCGCCGGCCAGCTTCCAGTAGCGCAGCTCGGCCGCATGGGTGCCGCTCTTGTCGCCGCGCGAAACGAAGCTGCCATTGGCAGCGGCCAGCTTCTGCAGCGCGGCCACGATGTCCTTGCCGCGCGTGCCTGCCGGGTCGCTCTTGGGGCCCACCAGGATGAAGTCGTTGTACATCACGGGGTAGCGCTGCACGCCCCAGCCGTCGGCCACAAATTTGGCTTCGGCCACCTGGTCGTGCACGAACAGCACGTCCGCGTCGCCGCGCCGGGCCATGTCCAGCGCCTGGCCGGTGCCCAGTGCCACGACCTTCACGTCCAGCCCGCTGGCCTTCTTGAACTCGGGCATCAGGTGGCCGAACAGGCCGGACTGCTCGGTGGAGGTGGTGGACGCCATGGTGATGCTCTGCGCAGACACAGGGGCACTCACTACAAAAACAATAGCAGCCAATCCTTTATAGATAAGCGCTTGGCGGCTAAAAGACTTGAAATTCATGGCAGGCATCGCGGTCGTCATCCCAGTTCTCCTTTGACAAACAAGCGGGCGGCCTCCGGCAGGGGGCCGTTGAAGAAATCGTGCACGGGCAGGTCGGCCACCAGGCGGCCGTGCTCCAGGTAGATCACGCGGCTGGCCAGGCGCTTGACCTGGCCCAGGTTGTGGCTGCTGAAGACCATGGTCACCGGGTGCGCGGGGCCCGCGCTGCCGTGGCTGTCGGCAAAGTCGGCCATCAGCGCCTCGACCTCGCGCTTGGCATGCGGGTCGAGGCTGGCCGTGGGCTCGTCCAGCAGCAGCACATCGGGCCGCAGCGCCCAGGCGCGTGCCAGCGCCAGGCGCTGCTGCTGGCCGCCCGACAGGGTGCGCGCGTTTTGCCCCGCGATGTCCGCCAGCCCCACGCGCGCGAGCGCCGCCAGCGCCTGGCTGCGCGCGGTGCGCCAGCGCACGCCTCGCAGCCACAGCGCCAGCGCCACGTTGTTCTGCGCACTGGTGCGCAGCATGTGTGGCCGCTGGAACACCATGGCCTGGCGCAGCGCGCTGTCGCAGTGCAGCCCCCCGCCCTGCGCGTCGGCCAGGCCGTGCAGCACGCGCAGCAGCGTGCTCTTGCCGCTGCCGTTGGCACCCACCAGCGCCACGCGCTCGCCGGGCTGCACGATGAGGTGCACGTCCGTCAGGGCCTGCACGCGGCCATAGCGCACGGTCACGCCGTTCAGCTCCACCCAGGGCGCGGCCACGGTGCCCGGCGCCCTCATGCCGCCACCCCCACGGGCGTGCTGCTGGCGGCGCCGTCCACCCGCTCGCGCCAGCGGCGCAGCAGGCCCACCAGCACGTTCAGCGCCAGCACCACGGTCAGCAGCACCAGGCCCAGCGCCAGCGCCAGGGGCAGGTCGCCCTTGCTGGTCTCCAGCGCAATGGCCGTGGTCATCACACGCGTGAAGCCGTCGATGTTGCCGCCCACGATCATCACCGCGCCCACCTCCGAAATCGCCCGGCCGAACGAAGCGATGAGCACGGTGAGCAGCGCGTAGCGCTCGTCCCAGGCCAGCAGCAGGCTGCGCAGCAGCGGCCGTGCGCCCAGCGATCTCAGTTGCTCGCCGTGGGCGCGCTCGGCGTCTTCCACCGCCTGGCGCGTGAGCGCCGTCACCACGGGCAGCACCAGCAGCGCCTGCGCCAGTACCATGGCCTTGAAGCTGAACAGCCAGCCCAGCGAGCCCAGCGGCCCGCTGCGCGACAAGAGCAGGTACACCAGCAGCCCCACCACCACCGACGGCACGGCCAGCAGGGTGTTGAGCACCGCCAGCACCGCCCCGCGCCCCGCAAAGCGCGCCACGCCCAGCCACGCGCCCAGCACCAGGCCCAGGCCGCAGGCCAGCGCGCAGGCCGTGGCACTGACGGACAACGAGCGGCCCACGATGCTCCAGAGCACCGGATCGAGCGACAGGGTGAGGTGCAGCGCTGTGCTCGCGCTTTCGGACAGGGTGGACATGGGACGGTGACGGGGCCTCGGACGGCAGCGCCCGTGCGGTGCACGGGTTTGGGCTATCGTAGGCACCCACCGAATAACCAGCGATATGAACACCTGTGCATAGGGTCCAGCTCCACTACACACTCAGCCGCGATGCGGGCAATGCCCTCATCCGCAACCCGCTGCCCGAGCTGCTGCAGGCGGTGGCAGAGCACGGCTCCATCTCGGGCGCGGCGCGGGGCCTCGGCCTGTCCTACCGCCACGTCTGGGGCGCCCTCAAGCGCTGGGAAGAACAGCTGGGCGGCGAGCTCATCGTGTGGGGCAAGGGCCAGTCGGCGCAGCTCAGCGAGTTCGGCACCAAGCTGCTGTGGGCCGAGCGCCAGGCGCAGGCGCGGCTGGCGCCACAGATCGCCGCGCTGCATGCCGACCTGGAGCGCGCCTTTGCCGTGGCCTTCGACCCCGACGCCCACGTGCTCACCCTCTATGCCAGCCACGACGACGCGCTGGCCACGCTGCGCGCCTATGCGGCGCAGCCGGGCAGCGCGGGGCCGCTGCACCTGGACATCCGCTTCGTGGGCAGCGTGGACGCGATCCGCGCGCTGAACGAAGGGCGATGCACGCTGGCCGGGTTCCACACCGTGGAGCATGCGGGCGCCGACTCGCACACAGCGCGCACCTGCAAGCCTTTGCTGCAGCCGGGCCTGCACAAGCTCATCGGCTTTGCGCAGCGCACCCAGGGCCTGATCGTGCCGCCGGGCAACCCGCGCGGGCTGCGGACGCTGGCCGATGTGGCGGGCACGGGTGCACGGTTTGTGAACCGGCCGCTGGGCACGGGCACACGCGTGCTGCTCGATGACCTGCTGGCCCAGGCCGGCATCGCGGGCGACGCGGTGCAGGGCTATGGACGGCACGAAAGCTCGCACACCGCCGTGGCGCAGGCCGTGGCCGCGGGGGATGCCGATGTGGGCCTGGGCATCGAGCTGGCGGCGCGCGCGCGTGGGCTCGACTTCGTGCCGCTGGTGCACGAGCGCTACCACCTCGCCTGCCTCAAGGCCAGCCTGGACCAGCCCGCCACGCTCGCGCTGCGCGCACTGCTGCGCACCCCGCAATGGCAGGCGCAGCTGGCCGCCCTGCCGGGCTACGCGCCGCTGCACTGCGGCGACGTGCTGTCCATGAGCACGGTGCTGCCCTGGTGGCAGTTCGCGCGCCGCAAAGCCGCGCGGCCACAGCACCCAGGCTGACGAAGAGCGGCGCCCTGCGCCAACGGCACGCTGCCGCACGCCGACCCGCCTGCGACGCACCAGAAACGACCTAGGAAGAAACCCTAATTGCTCCTATATCAGGAGCAACAAAATCAACCGCCGCATAGGGATAGCCCCGTCACGCTGCCGTCAGGCTCTATCTACACTGCTCCGTAGAATCGCGCCCTTGTAAAACTTTGTCGGGCGGCACGCGCAGATCCGCGGGCCGCACCGCACACCCCACTCGCGCCTTTCCATTGGAGACACCATGCAGGCATTACTTAAATTTTCCAGGGCGGTTGACTGGCTGAGCAACGGTGTTGGCAAGCTCAGCATGTGGCTGATCCTGGCCACCACCCTCATCAGCGCCGGCAATGCCATCGTGCGCAAGACCCTCAACACCAGCTCCAACGCGCTGCTGGAAATCCAGTGGTATCTGTTTGCCGCCGTGTTCATGCTGGGCGCGGGCTACTGCCTGCTGAAAAACGCCCATGTGCGCATCGACTTCATCGCCTCGCGCCTGAGCGCCCGCACCCGCAACTGGATCGACGTGGTCGGCATCCTGGTGGTGCTGTTCCCCTTCTGCTTCATCTGCATCAGGCTGGGCTGGCCGTTGTTCATGCAGGCGTTCGAGTCGGGCGAGATGTCGCAAAGCGCTGGCGGCCTGATCCGCTGGCCGGTGTATGCCCTCATTCCCGCCGGCTTCGCGCTGCTGATGCTGCAGGGCGTGTCCGAGCTGATCAAGCGCATTGCGTTCCTGAAGGGCCAGGGCCCGGATTCGCTGGCGCACGACGCCGAGGAAGCCGAGGAAGAGCGCCTGGCGGCCGAAATGGCGGCCGCGCTGGAGAAGAAGAACAACGAACGCAACCTGTCCAAGGCGGGCTGATCCATGCTAGTCACATTCGTTACGCAAAACTTCGTCCCGCTGCTGTTTGCGGGGCTGCTGTTGCTGCTGCTGACCGGTTTTCCGGTCGCGTTCGCGCTGGCCGCCACCGGCATGGGCTTTGGCCTCATCGGCATCGAGGTGGGCCTGTTCCCGCCGGTGCTGTTCCAGGCGCTGCCGCTGCGCATCTTCGGCATCATGCAGAACGACACGCTGCTGGCGATTCCGTTCTTCACCTTCATGGGCATCATCCTGCAGAAGTCCGGCATGGCCGAAGACCTGCTGGAAACCGTGGGCCAGATCTTCGGCCCCGTGCGCGGCGGCGTGGCCATCGCGGTGATCCTGGTGGGCGCGCTGCTGGCCGCCACCACCGGTGTGGTGGCTGCGGCCGTGATCTCCATGGGCCTGATCTCGCTGCCCATCATGCTGCGCTACGGCTACAGCCGCGTGCTGGCCACGGGCGCCATCACCGCATCGGGCACGCTGGCGCAGGCCATTCCGCCCTCGCTGGTGCTGATCGTGCTGGCCGACCAGATGGGCCGCTCGGTGGGCGACCTGTACTCCGGCGCCCTGCTGCCGGGCCTGATGCTGGTGGGCCTGTACGTGCTGTTCGTGGTCATCGTGGCCCTGGTGCTGCCCAAGTGGGCCCCCGCACTGCCGCCCGAGGCCCGCATCTACCGCGAACCCAACGGCAACTCCGGCCACAAGTCGCTGCTGGTGCTGGTGCTGCTGTGCGCGGCCGTGGGCTTCACCTGGTCGCGCGTGCACGACGGCCTGATGACCCAGTGGCTGGAGCGCTCCATGCCCTCGGCCGGCGACGAGATCGTCATCATGTCGATGACCGTGGCGTCCCTGACCGCGCTGGCGCTGTCGCTGCTCAACCGCATCGCCCGCCTGGGCCTGCTGTCGCGCCTGGCCGAGCAGGTCACCTTTGTGCTGATGCCGCCGCTGATCCTGATCTTCCTGGTGCTGGGCACGATCTTCCTGGGCGTGGCCACGCCCACCGAGGGTGGCGCCATGGGTGCCGTCGGGGCCATGGTGCTGGCGCTGATCAAGCGGCGCCTGGACTGGAAGCTGATGCAGGAAGCCATGGACAACACGGCCCGCCTCGCGTCGTTCGTGCTGTTCATCCTGATCGGCTCCACCGTGTTCAGCTTCACCTTCAACGCGGCCGACGGCCACATCTGGGTGGAGCACCTGTTCGACAAGGTGCCGGGCGGCCAGCTGGGCTTCCTGCTGGTGGTGAACCTGCTGATCTTCATCCTGGGCATGTTCATCGACTTCTTCGAGATCGCGTTCATCGTGATTCCGCTGCTGGTGCCCGTGGCAGAGAAGATGGGCATCGACATGATCTGGTTCGGCGTGATCGTGGCGATGAACCTGCAGACCTCGTTCCTGACCCCGCCGTTCGGCTTTGCACTGTTCTATCTGCGCAGCGTGGCGCCGCGCAAGGACTACGACGACCGGGTGACGGGCAAGCCCATCCGGGCGGTGACCACCACCGAGATCTACAAGGGATCGATTGCCTTCATCTGCATCCAGATTTTCATGGTGGGCATGATCATGACGTTCCCGTCCCTGGTCACGGGCAACATCGAGAAGGTCGAAAAGCTCAGCGAGAAGGAGCTCATGCAGCGCATGGAAAACCTGATGAACATCGACCCCGATGCTCCCCAGGCAGACCCGACGGCCGGCATGGAAGGCGCCGCCGCCCCCGAGCCCGCCCCCGCCGACGAGCCGGTGGACCCACTCAAGGCCCTGCAGGACGCCCTCAAGCGCGACGCAGCGCCAAGCAAGTAGGCACGCAACAAGTGCTTGCGGCAGCCTCGGCACCGTCACGGTGCGGGGGCCGCGCCATCGACAAGGCCGCTCTTCAGAGCGGCCTTTTTTTATGGTGGGCCTTGGGCTGGATGCCCCGCCCAAAATAATCGTGCGATGCCGCTGCAAACCTCTGGGTTCGGTGCCGTGATGCCAAGCCCCGTCGCAGTGCTCAGAGCGTCGCCAGAACGTCCACCAGCCCCGGCCGCTGCAACACCGCTTCGCGCCCCAGGAGTCTGAGCGGTAGAAGGCATCGAAGCGAAACGCGCTCTGCGCGATCAGCGCGTAATGCTGGACGCCGATCTGGCTGCACTGTACG